>JACRFF010000257.1 GCA_016218005.1 Ignavibacteriales bacterium | reverse complement strand
CTTCCAACATTTTACGCAACCCGAACACAAACCCGCCAACGTTATTCTTTCCGGACTCGTGCTGAACGAAAAAGGATTGGAACGCGGCGAAGCGTGCGGCGTGGACATGTATTGCATGGGCGTTTTTGCCAGCGAGACGCATAGCCGGAAAAATACCGGAATGAGTACGGCAGAAGCAACCGAACGCATCAGTGCTACTGCGAAGCAAGCCGCATCTGCCGGCAAGCGTGTGCAGATGTCGGTGCAGTCGGCGTTCGGATGCGGATTTGAGGGAGTGGTTCCGCAAGTTCGCGTTCTTGCTATCGTCGAACATTATCTCGATGCTGGATTTAAGAACATCTCGCTTGCGGATACGGCTGGGCATGCCTATCCCGACCAAGTGAAGAGGATGTTTGAGGCGATCTTCCAGCTTGATGGTTCAATTGAAGCAACGTGCCATTTCCACAACACGTACGGACTCGGCCTTGCCAATTGTTACGCGGCAATGCACGTTGGAGTGAAATATTTTGAATCGGCGATTGCCGGACTCGGCGGCTGTCCGTTCACGAACGTAGCGGCAGGCAACGTATGCACGGAAGACTTGGTGCATTCGTTTCAGCGCGAGGGCATGAGGCCGGACATCAACCTTGCGCAACTGACGGAAGTTGCTAAAGATTTCGCGCGCGTTTTCGGACGCGAGCTGCCGGGTTTGGTGCACAAAGTCGGACCACTCAGCTATTGAATCATTCAATCAACAACCGACAAATCATACATCGTCCATGAAACTCTTAGAAGGAATCCGCGTTCTCGACCTCACCAACGTCCTCTCCGGTCCGTTTGCAACGCTGCACCTTGCGTTAGCCGGCGCTGAAGTGATCAAGATCGAAAATCCCACCGACGGCGACCTTGCGCGCAAACTTGGATGCGTTCCAACATACAATCAGATGCTGATGGGAACGAGTTTCCTTGCGCAGAATGCCAACAAGAAATCGCTTACGCTCAATCTCAAAATGCCGGGAGGAAAAGAGATTTTCAAGAAGCTCGTCAAGACTGCCGATGTCGTTGTCGAAAACTTTCGGCCGGACGTGATGACGCGGCTCGGATTTTCCTACAACGCGCTGAGCGAAATCAATCCTCGGCTCATCTACTGCGCTATTTCCGGATTCGGGCAAACCGGACCCGACGCGCTGAAGCCGGCGTACGACCAGATCATTCAAGGCTTGAGCGGCGAGATGGCGATCAACGGAGACGAACGGCTCAATCCGTTGCGCGCAGGTTTTCCCGTCTGCGATACGGTGGGTGGACTGAATGCCGCGTTTGCCGTGATGGGGGCGCTCTATTATAGAGAACGAACGGGCGAAGGACAGTTCATCGACGTAGCGTTGCTCGATTCGATCATGCCGTTGATGGGGTGGGTCGTTGCGAATCTCATGATCGGCGGCCAACAGCCGGTGTTGATGGGAAACGACAACTTTACCGCCGCGCCTTCGGGTGTGTTCAAAACGAAAGACGGATTTATCAATATTGCGGCGAACAAGCAGGAACAGTGGGAATCTGTTGCCGACGTGCTCGGCGTGCCGGAACTCAAGACCGACGTACGATTCAAAGAGCGCGACACGCGGAAAAAAAATCGGAAGGAATTGACTCCGCTGCTGGAAGCAAAGCTAATGCAAAAGGAAAGTACGTTGTGGGTAGACGATCTGAACAAGCGCGACGTTCCCGCCGGCGCAATTCTTACTCTGGATCAGGCGGTGCGGCAAGCACAGGTGCAGCATCGAGACGCCTTTGGAAAAGTAAGCGTCGAGGGAATCGGCGAACTGGAACTGTTCAATCTTACCGCCAAGTTTTCCAAAACGCCGGGCTTCGTGGAATCGCCGCCGCCTACGTTGGGCGAGCACACACGCGAAGTGCTGACCAGTATCGGTTACTCGGAAGGTGAAATCGAAAAACTGAAAGAGACGAAAGTCATTTAATGGCGGCAGACTCCCGAATTCTTTCATCGTATGAACCACCGGAAGATGCTGTGTTTTTCTGTGGATTGAAAATTCGGTTGACAAAACCGAAATTTCAAGGTAGCTTTCTTGCGTGATTTCTCGTCTGCACCATATCAATGCCCTGCGGCGCCTTCTCAAGCAATTTCCGATAGTTGCAATCATCGGTGCACGGCAAGTGGGCAAGACAACCTTGGCACGAATCTTCCTTCGGCAACAGCGAACAGCTGTGACACTATTCGATTTAGAAGATCCCCGCAATGCAGCGCGCCTTGCCGATCCGATGCTCGCGCTTAAAGACTTGCGCGGCATTGTCGTTATCGATGAGGTTCAGCGAAAGCCGGAAGTATTTGAAGTGCTGCGTGTCTTGGCAGACCGGTCGCCACGACAGGCGCAATTTCTTGTGCTCGGCAGTGCATCTCCCGCCATCATTCACACCAGCGCTGAAACTCTGGCTGGACGAATTGCCTATCACGAATTGAGCGGCTTTTCCGTAGAAGAAACCGGGCTGGCACACTTGAACAAATTGTGGCAACGCGGAGGGTTCCCCGGTTCTTATCTGGCAGCGTCACAGCGAGCCAGCGTGGATTGGCGTTCTCATTTTATTCGAACATTTTTGGAGCGCGATATACCACAGCTTGGCATCAACCTTAACGCATCGTTGCTATATCGGTTTTGGTCGATGGTGGCGCACTATCACGGACAAATCTGGAATTCATCCGAGCTGGCGCGCTCGTTCGGTGTGGCAGATACCACTATTCGCAAATATCTCGACTTGCTAACCGACGCTATGGTGGTGCGGCAGTTACCGCCGTGGAGTGAGAACTTGAAAAAACGGCAGATCAAATCGCCGAAAGTGTACGTGTTGGATAGCGGTCTTCTACACTCGCTGTTGAACATCTATTCGTATGAAGAGCTTCAGCGCCATCCAAAGGTGGGTGCGTCGTGGGAGGGGTTCTTCGTTGATCAGATCATTCGGTTGCTCGATCTGCGCCGCGGCGAGTATTTTTTCTGGGGGACACACACGGGGGCAGAGCTTGATCTTGTGGTGATGCGGGGAAGAAAACGCATTGGTTTCGAGATCAAGAGAACCACGGCGCCCGCCGTAACGCCTTCCATACGGAGCGCGCTAACGGATCTGCACCTGCACAAAATCTATGTTGTTCATGCGGGAGACGAATCGTTTGCTTTGCACAAACAAATTCACGCCATTGCAGCCTCTCGATTGCTGAAAGACATACCGTGGGCGTGAATGAACGGATGACGCCATGAAACAGCTTGTAGTATCGTTTGCTGTTGCGGTTGAGCTTGTGTTTCGCCTCGTGACAACGCTGGCCTTAGGTCAAGGGGTGTACTCAATGAGAACTTATAGGCTATCGAAAGTTTTTCTTGGATACCATAGATGGTTACAAGCAATTGGGTAGATCAAAATTGTTTACCCCGTTAGAAGCCTGTCTGCGTGTGTACACGCACAGGCAGGCAGAACCCCCCGTGGCTTGCTCGCCTCGCTGAAGCTCTGGCGAAGCGGGCCGCGGGGACGCCGTCGTCCAAAGCCGGACTATGGCGTCGGACGATGAATGCAGTCCGTCACGCCGAAGGCGTGACGAGATCTCGATCCCATGCTTCTGCATTGGATCGGATTTGGTTTTAGCGAACACGAAGTTTAATGCCCTGCTTGCCCCGTTAGACAAATTGTCTAACGGGGTGAATGAG
>JACRFF010000256.1 GCA_016218005.1 Ignavibacteriales bacterium | reverse complement strand
TCGCCAAGTCCCGAAGGAATGGCTTCGCCAAGAAAATATTCCTTTGGAGGCAACGTGAAACAGAGCTTTACCGAAGCTGTTCTTTTGCGCCAGTGGCGCACGAGTGCACCAATCTTACTTATCCGCCGTTTTTTTGGCGGAACTTGCCCCGCATGCTTTCAGCGGGGACTTCCAGCCCGTTAGGCGGTTGCGCGAAGGATACTGTGGAGAAACTCGGGTGAGAAATCAGCCCCGTTGTCCCAAGTGATGGTGTGCAAATCGGGATGGACTGAAAATTTGCGGAATTGATTTACATCTTTCAGCGGTTCAAAAACGGGTCCCCAAAGTTCATCTTTGAGGTCAACTTCACCTTCAGAACCATCATTAAATTTTATCCAAATGGTGTACTTCTCTATGTGTCGCGCATCTGTAACTCGTGCAATCATGGTTCACTCCAGTGGATTAACCTTGTTGAGCGGTTTCCGCTCTTTCGCAAGATCCCAATCCTTAAGCAATTCGGATTTATGGAGTTCAAGCCATTCAAGAACATGGGAAAGAGCGCGCTTAGGAAATTCACCCGAAACAATGCCGGTTTCTATTGTAACTGTAACTTCATAGTCACCATAAGATAGCATGAAAATGAGGTGACGAATGATCACGGTAAAACATTGCAATAACGATTCCAAGAAACCGACTTATTTCTGGCATGGCTAATTTTACTTAATTTTTTTCTCTGGCGCAATCACCTCTGGTGGAGACTCGGAACCCGGCAACTGTACGCAGACCCGCAAACAACAAGCCCCGCCGGTCAACTAACCGACGGGGCTTGTGTTTACACGCCGACATCATTACTACTGTTGCATCGAGCCGGTTCCGAGAATCTTGGTGAATGTTCCATAGACCGAATGCGAAACCGTGACCATCACCACCACCGGAACAATCTTGCTATAGCTCGTGTTCTGATTTGACACAGACACGCGGAAGTCGGTTACACCCGACCCTGCTACAAAATTATCTCCCAGCGTTGTGGAAACATCCCCATCAATTTGCAGAGACCCCGCCGAGACCGTAATGGTGGTACCGGACGACATCGGGTGGCCGTAGAGGTCCTTCACGCTGAACACCCAAGGCCCTGCCGCCCCGCCGTTGATAGCCAGCGTTCCGAATGTATGCGTCACACTGCTTCCCGCCGTATCAATGATGGGCTTGCCAGTCCAGAGCACGAGAATCGAATCGATCACTTGCCTTGAACTATCACCCAGAGTGCGGGCGTAGACTTGCGACCAGCCGTTCTTGTTGGAACTGGAGAGTGTCGAACTCCACGTCGATAGCGGAAGCGTGAGTGTATCGGCTCCCGTCGGCAGCGGATTCGAGGAAATCAAATCTGCGCTGACAAAACCATCGGCCGCCGTAAGACCGTTGCTGCCGCCGGTCTGAACACTGCCGTTAAGCGTGTTGAAGTACACTGCGGTTCCCGTTTGAACAGGATTGCTGTACCGATCAGCCACTTGTACCGTAACGGTTCTTCGCTGGTAGAATTGCTGGAGACCGGGGAAATTATATGCGGTCGCCGCAACGGTAAAGTGCTTCTGATCCGGGAAGCCTGCGTGCACCGTTACGCGCACGGGCTGGGATTTCACGATGCTGCCGCCCGTCAGCGTAATCTGAGCCACCAATTGAACAACTCCGGCTTGCGTTCCGCTCAGGACTGACACTCGAAGCCGGCCTTGATCATCCGTGCTATCCGCCGATGGAATGAGTTTGGGCGTCGGGTTCGTTCCCTGACTGACATTGCCGTTCGGATAAAATGTCAAACTGAATGTGGAATACGCACGAGTACTCTTCTCGATCGGCGAGCCGAGTGAATCGCGCACCTCATACGTGATGACAGAATTTTCCAACGCTCCAACGCCGGATACAAAGAGATCGGTCGCCGAGACGCTGATGAATGCAATTTGAGCCGGATACTTCACCGTCGGCGATGGCGGCACGATCGCCTGCGGTGGTTGCAGATTTCCATAGAATTGATACAGCACCGCAGAAGAACCTGCGGGAACGTTCGGACCGGTAACACGGATGGTAACAAGGAAGATGCCGGAAGTGCCGCCTCCCGTCAACACATCGCTGAGCCGGACGGAGAAGTCGGTAATCCCCGTTCCCGTGGACCGAGTATCAAACGTTGTTACCGCCAAATCTCCGCTTGCGGTGATACCCGACGCCGCTACGCCTGTAACGTTGACGGTGATAGCATTCCCCGCGGAAAGCGGATTGCTGTTGGCGTCTTTCACGGTAAAGTTCACATCCTGCGAAGCGCCATCAAACACCGTAACGGTATCTTGCTGGGAAACGACACCCGTGCGCGCAATGACCGGCGTGCCGGAGAATGTTACTACCGCTTTGCGTCTCACGTTCACTCCGCCATCAACGACTGTCGAAATCGTTACCGTGTCGATTCCACCGACGGGTAATGGATTGCCTCCGAATAACAGCGCGCCCGCCCCACCGTCGGAACCGATAACTTGCCCGTAACCATTCGTCGTTCCACGCGCATCAATAATGCCGCCTGATGTGGTGAAGTACACCGTCGTTCCCGGCTGCACGGGGTTTCCGTACCGGTCGCCGAGTTGTACGAAGACGCGACCCAAGGATTTGCCTTGCACGACTCCGCCCGGATAGTTCACAGCATCACTCCAGACGGTTATGCGAGTCGAATCTGGCAAGCCGCCATTGACAGTAATCGCCACCGGAGCGGAACTAATCGTTCGCCCGCTGACAACTGTGGAAGCAACAACCTGAACCACTCCCGCAATCGTTCCGCTGTTGAATGTCGAAATCACGGTTCCGTTAGCGTCGGAATAGACCGAGTCCGGATTCATGAAAGGCCGCGTTGCAACCGTGCCGCCCGGTCCGCCTTGAATGCTAAAGGTAACCATCGACTTCTTGCTCGAACTGATCGGATTGCCGAGAGAATCTTTAAGCTGCCACGTGATGATCGAAGCCTCCGGCGCCCCCGTTCCGCGGACGGAGACAGTCGTACGCGATGCACTGATCAATTCAATGCTTGAGGCGTAGCCGGAACTCGTTCCAGCGTACGTCGGGCTTTGGAGTGAGCCGTAGATTACTTTGGTTACCGAACCCGATTCGCCGCTCACCAGAATCGTCACCATAAACGGTCCGCCGTTGCCGCCGCCGATTGCGCGTCCATCGCTGAGGGTAAAGGTATAGTTGACGTTATTTGTATCGCGCGTATCCTGCAATGCAACGGCAGTATTACCCGAGAGCACAATGCCCGACGACGCAATGCCCGACACTTGGACACTGACGCTGTTGCCGTTCGAGAGCGGACGGCCATTCGCATCGGCAATTTTCAAATTGACGAGCAACGAACCTCCGTTGCCTACGGTTGGCAGCGTATCGTTCGTGAAGGCCGGCACCGTAATGCGCGGCGCACCGCTGAAGAGGAACGGAATCTGCTTCGTGATCTTGATTGAATCGCGGCCGTACATCACTGCTGTAACGTAGCCGTTTCCAATGCCACCCAAGCCGGGCGTGTTGGGGGCCGGGTTGCCACCCTGAACCGTAACAGTCGCCGTGCCCAGTGCATCCGTTGTTGCTTTCGGTACGATGTTACCACCGGAGATGGTAAAGTAGATGTCGCTCGGTCGTGATGGATTGCCGAATTGATCTCCGACTTGGATTCTTGCGGAGCCGATTGTTCCTTGCTTTACCAAGCCCGGCATGTTGACGCGCTCCAAATTCAACGAGATGCGATTTGAATCCGGGAAGCCGCCGGAAATGGTGAAGTCCACGCCGGATGCGATCGGTTGTCCGTTTGAGTTTTGCGACGTCGCCGCCAAGCGAATAATACCGGACTTCGTTCCGGGCCGGAATGTTACCATCACTTGGCCCTGATCGTTAGTGGAATCGCCGGACATCGTCAGCGCTTCTCCTCCACCTAATCCTGCTGATGGAACGAGCGAGAATCCCACATAGGCGTGGCGTCCGAGTCTGTTGAGAGGATAAACGAACGGATTGCCAAGCGAATCACGTACTTGGAACGAAACGGTAGAAAGCGATGTCTGGCCTCCACCTTCATTCACTGTCAGGCTCGTGGATGGCGTCCCAACCACCGAGAGCGAATATGGCGCTCCGACAAATCCGCCGATGATTCCGCCGCCGCCGCCCAGCACAGAACTGAGAAGCGTGCCGCTAAATGCAGCGCTTGCCGCTCCGTTGTCCCCCGAGACTGCAATGCGGATATTGACCGTACCGTAGGCGCCTCCGCGCCCCTTGTCGATAACTTGCATCGAGAACTTTGTCGCATTCGTATCTTGCGTGTCGCCCATCGTGAGACTCATATCGCCTTGCAACTGCAAATCGCCGGAGCCGGGTCCATCGACCGTGACGGAGATTGTCGTGCCGGAAGAAAGCGGGTTACCATTCTGGTCTGCAACTTTATATGAGAACGTTGCCGAACCGCTATCTTGAATCACAAACCCACTCGACGGTACAGTAATCGTGGGTGTGCCCGAAAACAAGAACGGCACCGTCTTCGTAATGGTTGTGCCAAGCTCTCCCCGTGTTTGAATCATTACGGCTCCCTTGCCGTTGGTGGGAATCGGATTGCCGCCGCTCAACGGCACGCTCGCCATTCCTGATGCATCGGAAGTTGCCGAGCCTTTGATCACTCCAGCATTCGTACCGAAATAGAGCGCCGATGGCTGCGGCGGATTTCCAAACTTATCCCCCATTTGAACCGTTACCGTCGCTAATGGACCCGACTTGATGTACCCCGGCAAGTTGAGACGCGATATCGTCGCCGTGATAGCGTTGGAATCGGGGAAGCCGCCGACGATGGTTACCTGTGTCGGTGCAGAGTAGATCCAATGGGTGAGCACAAGCGCAGAATCGACAACTTGTAGAACGCCGGCTTTGGTACCGGAGTTCAGCGTCGTTACAACGCGTCCATTTGCATCCGTCGTTGCCGCCGTCGGATAGAGGAATGCGCTATCGCTTGGCGATTTGATAAGCGTGAACTTGACCTGAACAGCTCGTGCAAGAGTGATCGGATTCCCAAGTGAGTCCATCACCTGAAATGTCAGCGTCGAGCTTTCGATTGAACCCGTTCCCCGTACGGAGATTGTGGAATTAGTTTTGCTTTCCAACCGAATGTACGATGCGTAGCCGCCGCCAGGAACACCCGGATTGATTCCGGCGCCCAGCAACGTGCCTGCGAAACTGCTTGTCGAAGTGCCGTTCTCCCCCGTTACCGTGACCGTGAACGAGACCGTACCTGAAACTCCCCCTCCCTTTTTATCTTGAACCGTGAAGGAGAAGTTCGTCGAAGAAGTATCTTGCGTGTCGATCATCGTGCGGCTTACATCGCCCGTGAGGTCGAAGTCTTCTGACGCACCCGACTTGCTGACCGAAATGGTCGTTCCGGCAACAAGCGGGTTTCCATTCTGATCAGACACTTTGAAGTTGAACGTTGCCGAGCCGCTATCCTGCATGATGAATCCACTGTTCGGTATGACGATCTTCGGCGCACCGGAGAAAAGAAATGGGATGCGCTTCTGTATCCGCGTGGAATCTTTTCCAAACATCGACGCCGTGATGTATCCGTACCCCGCGCCGCCCAACGCCGGCGTATTGGGCGCCGGGTTGCCGCCTTGGATGTTGGCCGTCGCGTTGCCGAGGTCGTCGCTGGTTGCGCTCGATACAATGTTACCGCCTCCGGTGCTAAAGTAGATTGCCGTCTTGCGGGCGGGATTGCCGAACTGATCGCCCATTTGTATTTGAAC
>JACRFF010000252.1 GCA_016218005.1 Ignavibacteriales bacterium | reverse complement strand
TTGGAAACCACGCGCCGGCTTTCACTGTTGCATCGTTGGCAACGATGACCACTTCTCGACCGTGAATTGTGCCGACGCCGAACACTGTTCCCGCCGAGGGTGCGCCGCCGTACTCTTCATACATGCCGTGGGCGGCAAAGAGGCCAATTTCAAGAAATCGGGATTGGGGGTCGATCAGTTTTTCGATGCGATCACGGGCGAACAGCTTTCCTTTCTTGCGATGTCGTGCCATCGCTTCGGCACCCCCCCCTTGCTTAACGCGGCGCGATGCTTCCGCCAACTTCTTCTGCAGCGCGAGAAAAGCTTCGGCGTGTTTGGTGAACGCGAGGTCCTTGTTCAGTTTTGTTCCGATGCTCATGCGAGTGCCTTGCCGGAATTTGCTTGATCAGTCAATGGTGAGCGCTGCTCCCCATCCACAAATCGTAAAGAAAGTCTTTGGCTTCTGCATTTTGCGGATTGAACCGTGATGCTTGAAAAGCATATCCAACCGCGCGGTCACGTTTGCCGAGGTGGGCCAAGCATCGCGCTAATTGCAACAGCAGTCGATCATGAACGATTAGCGGGTCGGAATCGTAACGCTCGCGGATCTCCAGCGCCCGCGCATATTGATCCGACGCCTTCACAAACAACTGCCGGGCAAAAAACATATCTGCCAAACGCACACGATAGCGGTCAACGGTGTCGTGCACGAGCGTAACGCATCTCCGCAGCAACCGTTCCGATTCCGCAAATTCCTGAGTTGACAAGCCGTGGCTTGCCGTCAGTTCGCGAGTAAATTTCAGCCACGCATAGTGCTCAAGCGCATGCGGATCATCTTCTTGCAGTTTAGCAATGCGCGAGCGGAGCTGCAATTCCTCGTCGCCACGCTGCAAACGTTCTGCGGCGTCGGCAGCAACGATGAGCGCTTGCACACTATCCGGGTGGCGGGCAAGATACTCGACCATCAGCACGTATCCGAACATCGGACTGCCGCGATTGACGGCAGTATGCAATGAGCCGATCGCAAGCCGGTCATCATCTTTCATGGGTTGCTGCCGAAAATACTCGTGCAAGATCAAATCGCGTGCACTTGACAGCATACGCTCGTCATATTGATTAAGATGCCGAACACCTTGGTTGATAAAGAACGCTTTGGGCGCAACATACTCAAGGCGCGGCGTGTCTTCAAGATTCAATTCGCCGGCACCGGCATATTGGCGGAGGGATTCTTCGGCGAGAACTTGGAGCGAGAGAAGTGCGGCCGCATTCCGAATGCCGAGCCGATCCAAATCTCGAACGACTTCCGGCCGCCGCATGCGTTGGGTCAAACGACCGTTGTCGTATCGCAGCGGCGTGTTTGAGCCGAGCAGGATGACATCCGTGCTGAGAGACTGCCACAACGTAACATACTTGAAGCTCGATTGAAATGTTCTGACCACCAGTTTGAAGGTTTCATCGTCCATTTCATAGAGATGAAACCACTGGGCCATCATGCCTCCATCGTTCAAACGATTTCTGCAATGCTCAAAGAATTCCCGAGAATACAGATTGCCGACGCCGGCAATCCACGGATTCGACGGCTCGCTGATGATCAGGTCATACGTTTGGGCGGCCAACTGAAGATGTGTTTGCGCATCTTCAAGAAACAACCGCGTGCGCGCGTCGCGGAGCGGTTCACCGTTAACATCCGCAAACGCTTGCGATGCTTCGATCACTTCCGGCGAGATTTCGACACATTCCACTTCGCGCAACGGATGCGTGAGCACGCTTCCTAACGTCACGCCGCTTCCAAAGCCCACCACGAGCGCACGCTGGGGATGGGGATGCAAGAGCGCCGGCAACTGGGCCAGCAACACTTGGGTCGGAAGGTCTCCTTGAGATGAGGCGTCGGGCTTTCCATTGATGACCAAAACGCGTTCCTTCCCGCGTGGCGTCTCACCCTCAAGCACTCCCACGGATGCAGACGCGCCTTCTTTGTAGAACACGATGTTCGTGCGCTCGGTGAAGGATTTGAACGCTTCATAGCTTGAAGGCGGAGTATCATTTCGGTTGATGTGACGAAACACCCCGGAAATCATGACCCCTCGATGCCATTCGGGAGCAAAGAGCAGCAGCGCAATCACGAGTCCACCGGCAACCATCGGCGTGGAAAATCTTCGTAGGCCGTTGAATGCAGAACCGAACAATATGAGCGCCGTGCCCGCAGCCAGATTCATCATCGTCCCAATTTCCATCGTGTGCTTCACGCCGAACAGGGGAATCAGCAAGAAACCGGCGGCAAGCGAACCGACCACCGTTCCAACGGTGTTCACGGAAAATACATTGCCGACCGAACGGCCAAGCGTCATATACGTTCGGGTGGTAATGCGTGCGGCAATCGGCAAAGACATTCCGAGAAAGATCGTTGGGACGATCATCAGTCCCGCCGCAAACAGAAATTCTATGCCAAGAAACAATGCGTAGGTGGTTTCCGTTCGAACCAGCACCGACGCAATGTGCCAGAAGTAGTACGGCACGCGACCATAGATCGGCAAGAGCATAAGCAACGACAGCGATACCCCAAACTGACAGAAGGCGAGAAGCCGGAATGGATTCTTGTGCCGTTCAATCCGTTGAGAGACGAGATAGCTTCCGATCGCAATGCCCGAAATGAAACCGACGAGCATTAACGAGAAGGAGTACGTCGATGAACCGAGGATCGGAATGAGCAATCGCACCCAGCCCACCTCATAGATCATTGCGGCTGCGCCTGAAACTCCGGCA
>JACRFF010000251.1 GCA_016218005.1 Ignavibacteriales bacterium | reverse complement strand
TTCGGGAGATCGTATAAAGTGATAAAACTGAATCCAATTCTTCAAGAGTTTGAAAACCAAACCGATTTTCTTGAGTTCCTCCGGTCTCGATTTAAGGTTTTCCACTTGTCGAATGTGTTTTTCAGAGACCTGCACTATGGAGTGATGCAATATCTCGCCTCAAAAAAGAAAAGCGTTGGTTACACCGTGGCCGAAGCGGTGACGCAGGATGTCATCGTACTTATGGAGCGAAAGGCAATTCTGAAGAAGCTTGATGAGCGGACGTGGTTGGTTGACTATCCTGCCTTCAAGGCGGTACGTCAAAGCTAAATGCGGACAATACTACTCAAGATTTGGTAGAGAGCATGAGCACAGAAGAAAACACAATAGAGCAACTTGCCTCAAAAGAGTACAAGTGGGGATTTGTAACGGATATAGAGTCCGACACAGCGCCTAAAGGCCTTACTGAAGAGATTATCCGTCTGATCTCAACGAAGAAGGATGAACCCGATTGGTTGCTCGAGTGGAGATTGAAAGCGTACCATCAGTGGCTGACAATGGAAGAGCCGACGTGGCCAAATGTTCGGTACGAGAAAATCAACTTCCAAGAGATCAGCTACTACTCGGCGCCGAAGCAAAAGTTTCAACCCAAAAGTCTCGATGAAGTTGACCCCGAATTGTTGAAGACATATGAAAAGCTCGGCATTTCCTTACGTGAGCAAGAATGGCTTGCCGGCGTTGCCGTCGACGCAGTGTTTGACAGCGTTTCCGTTGCCACAACATTCAAGGAGAAGCTAAAAGAACTTGGAATAATTTTCTGTTCGTTTTCTGAAGCGGTGCACAAGCATCCCGACCTTGTGCGTAAGCATCTGGGTTCGGTGGTTCCGTACGCCGACAACTTTTACGCGGCACTGAACTCCGCTGTCTTCAGTGATGGTTCCTTCTGCTATATCCCCAAAGGTGTTCGCTGTCCAATGGAGTTATCCACCTATTTCCGCATCAATGCGGCTGAGACCGGACAGTTTGAACGGACGCTGATTGTGGCTGAAGAAAATTCTTACGTCAGCTACTTGGAAGGCTGCACTGCCCCGATGCGTGATCGAAACCAGCTTCACGCGGCCGTGGTGGAGCTTATTGCTGCGGGTGATAATGCGCAGATCAAATACTCCACGGTTCAGAATTGGTATCCGGGAGACAAAGAAGGCAAAGGAGGTATCTACAATTTTGTTACCAAGCGCGGACGATGCATCGGAAATAGTGCAAAGATTTCGAGGACGCAAGTTGAAACAGGTTCGGCGATCACGTGGAAGTACCCGAGTGTTCTTCTTCAAGGCGACAATTCCGTTGGAGAATTCTATTCTGTTGCTGTCGTCAATAACCACCAGCAAGCCGATACAGGCACGAAGATGATTCACATCGGCAAGAACACGCGCAGTACGATCGTCTCCAAGGGGATTTCAGCGGGCGTAGGCCAGAATTCCTATCGCGGTTTAGTGGAGATCAAGAAGGGTGCTCGGGGTTCGCGGAATTTTTCCCAGTGCGATTCACTGTTGCTTGGAGATAAATGCGGCGCGCACACGTTTCCCTATATCGAGGTGAAGAACACCACTTCGACGGTAGAGCACGAGGCATCCACCTCAAAGATCGGTGAGGATCAGATTTTCTATTGCAAGCAACGCGGTCTTTCCGCCGAAGATGCAGTCAACATGATTGTCAATGGATTTTGCAAAGAAGTATTCCGTACGCTTCCTATGGAGTTCGCGGTCGAAGCACAAAAACTGCTCGGTGTGAGCCTCGAAGGCAGTGTGGGATAAACCATAGTCAAGATATTGGAGTGAAATATAAAGTATGCTTGAAATTCGAGATCTGCACGCAAGTGTCAACACCAACGAAATATTGAATGGCATCAATCTGTCCGTCAATGCAGGCGAGGTGCACGCGATCATGGGTCCAAATGGTTCCGGCAAAAGCACGCTCGCCCAAGTGTTAGCGGGGCGGAATTCGTACGAAGTAACGAGCGGTCAAGTACTCTTCGACGGTAAAAATTTGTTCGAGATGGAACCGGAAGAACGGGCGCGCGAAGGTTTGTTTCTTGCGTTCCAGTATCCGGTGGAGATTCCGGGAGTGAGCAACACCTATTTCCTCAAGTCAGCACTGAATGCAATTCGAAAGCACAAGGGCTTGGATGAGCTTGACGCCGTTGACTTCTTGAAATTAGTCAAACAAAAAATGAAGCTTGTGGAAATGGACGAGAGCCTTCTCAACAGGCCGGTAAATGAGGGGTTTTCCGGAGGAGAAAAGAAGCGCAACGAAATTTTTCATATGGCCGTGCTTGACCCGCGCCTGAGCATTTTGGATGAAACCGATTCCGGACTCGACATTGACGCGCTTCGGGTTGTTGCTGACGGCATCAACAAACTCAAGAGAAAAGAGAATGCGACCATCGTGGTGACTCACTACCAACGGTTGTTGAACTACATCGTTCCGGATGTTGTGCACGTACTGGTGGATGGACAGATCGTGAAGTCCGGTGGAAAAGATTTGGCCCTCGAACTCGAAGCCAAGGGATACGATTGGTTGAAATCTTCCAGCCCAGTGTCGGCGTAAGGTCTTAGAAATGGTTATCAATCAAGACATGGAAGCGGTCAATGCAATTGTGCGGGAGTTTCATCGGTTTGAAAAATCGTTGAATGGCGAATCCGCGTCTGCCACTCATGAACATCGGCAACGAGCGATTTCGCATTTTGCGCAAACAGGATTCCCCACGACGCGAAATGAAGAATGGCGGTTCACCAATGTTCAACCGATTGCGAAGACACGGTTTTGCGTTCCGCTCGACGCGGCAGCGCCAGCCATCACCGAGCAGGAAATTCAGCCGTACGTTTTGGAGAATTCCATTCGCCTGACATTTGTGAACGGTTTGCACGTTCCGGCGCTCTCTTGCGTAAGCGGTTTACCGAGCGGCGTCATCGTAAGAAATTTGAGGGAGGTGCTGGTTCAAAAAGAAACGGCAGACGAACGGCGCGTTGGAGCGTTGGTCGATTTTCAGGAAAATGGTTTTACGGCATTGAACACAGCATTTGTGCGAGATGGCGCTTGGATTGAAATTCCTGATGGCGTAACGCTGGATCGGCCGATTCACTTGCTCTACATTGCCCACAAAGCCGATGGCATGCTTCTTACGCCGCGCAACATTGTAGTTGGAGGTCCCAACAGCCGACTTGCCATCGTTGAAAGTTTTGTTGCGTTGAATAACGACGCCTATTTGACGAATGCTGTTACAGAAATCTTTGTGGACGATGGAGCGACTGTCGAGCACGACAAAATGCAGAAGGAGAGTCCGAAGGCGTTTCACGTCTCCACGACGCACATTCGGCAACGGCAGCGAACCACCCTTGTTTCCAATGTGATAAATTTGGGCGGAGTTCTGGTGCGCAACAGTACAACGTGTACACTGACGGCAGAGCATAGCGAAGCCACGCTCAACGGGTTGTCGCTCGGCACCTCCAATCAGTTGATTGATAATCATACGACCATCGACCATGCAAAACCGAATTGTATCAGCCACGAGATGTACAAATCTATTTTGGATGGCAACTCGCGTGGCGTGTTCAATGGCAAAATATTTGTCCGTAAAGACGCGCAAAAAACCGATGCAAAGCAAACAAACAAAACATTGCTTTTATCGGATAACGCGACTATTGACACAAAGCCGCAATTGGAAATATTTGCAGACGATGTGAAGTGCACTCACGGGGCGACCGTCGGGCAATTAGATGATGAGCAAGTATTCTATCTCCGGTCGCGCGGCATCGGCAATGCAGAAGCGCGCGATATTCTTACGTTCGCGTTTGCTCGTGACGTGGTTGACCGGGTTCATGTAGACGAGTTACGAAATCAGATCGAATCTCTTGTGCATAGTAAACTTCACCACGGGCGGTTGGTTTCATGAACGCTTCGTCTACCATCGTACGAATGCGCGGCTCAAGTCCATCGTTTGACGTCGAACGAATTCGCCGGCAATTTCCCATTCTCCAAACAAAGGTTCGCGGAAAACGGTTGGTCTATTTGGATAGCGCTGCGACAAGCCAGAAACCGACCCAAGTGCTCGATGCCATTCGGAATTACTACACGCAAGAAAATTCCAATGTGCATCGAGGCGTCCATTTCCTGAGCGAATTGGCTACGCAGAAGTATGAAGCGGTTCGTGAGAAGGTTCGGCGATTCATCAATGCAGCAACGATTCATGAGATTGTATTCGTGCGCGGAACCACCGAAGCGATCAATCTTGTTGCCCAGTCGTTTGGGCGAAGTCAATTCACATCGGGAGATGAGATTGTCGTTTCGGCAATGGAACACCATTCCAACATTGTTCCGTGGCAGCTACTTGGAGATCAGGTTGGGACGAGGTTGCGCGTCATTCCTATGACTGACGAGGGCGAACTCAGGATGGATGAATTCGTTCGCCTGTTGAATCCCAAAACACGGCTTGTTGCCATCACCCATGTATCTAATGCTCTCGGTACGATCAATCTGATTCAGGAGATGGTCAGCGAGGCGCATCGACGAGGCATTGTTGTTCTCGTCGATGGGGCGCAAGCAGTTCCGCATATACGAGTCGATGTCCAAACGCTTGGCGCAGATTTCTATGCGTTCTCCGGGCACAAAATGTTTGGGCCGACCGGTATCGGTGTTTTGTACGGCAAGCAAACATTTCTTGAATCCATGCCGCCGTATCAGGCGGGCGGCGACATGATCAAGTCTGTGACTTTTGAAAAGACAATATTCAATGATCTGCCGTACAAGTTTGAAGCGGGAACGCCAAACATCGAAGGCGCTATCGGACTTGGCGCGGCTATTGATTTTATGGAATCGTTGGATTGGCCGGTGGTTGAAATGCACGAGCAGGAATTGCTTCAGTACGCGCAATCAAAATTGGTTGAGATCCCGAATGTGAAATTAGTTGGAACGGCTCGGTTAAAATCAGGCGTGCTGTCATTTACATTGGATGGCGTCCATCCTCACGACATTGGAACCATTCTGGATCAAGAAGGTGTTGCAATTCGCACGGGTCATCATTGTGCGCAGCCGGTGATGGAGCGGTTTGGAATTCCCGCCACAGCGCGCGCTTCAATTGCGCTCTACAACACATTCGACGATATCGATGCCCTTGTTCAAGGAATTCACGTTGTAAAAAAGGTCTTCGGCGTATGAATTCCGACCTGCAAACTCTCTATCAGGAAATCATTCTTGATCACAACAAGAATCCAAGAAACTTCCGCGTTATGGCGGATGCAACACAAACGCTGGAGGGATTCAATCCGTTGTGCGGTGATCGCTACACGATCTTTCTGAAGATGCGGGGCGACGTCGTTATGGATATTACGTTTCAAGGCAGTGGGTGCGCAATCTCAAAGGCTTCGGCATCCGTGATGAGCACGATAGTAAAAGGCAAACGGAAAGAAGAAGTGTTGGATTGGTTTATGAAGTTCAGAGAACTTGTGACCGGGAAACTTGACGCCCATAACCGCGAAGAAGAGTTGGGAAAGCTTGCGGCGTTTGCCGGCGTGAGCGAATTTCCTGCGCGTGTGAAGTGCGCCAGTTTGGCGTGGCATACGTTGAAAGGGGCATTGGAGCTATCGACGGCAACCGTGTCAACAGAATGAAGGGAGGGACAGCTATGAATTCAACAACAGCAGTCGAGCGACCCGAGGTGATGGAAGGAATCGTTATTACCGCGCGGGCAGCACAAGAGGTTGTTCGCATCAAAGCGGAGAATAATATTCCTGAAAGTCATGCGCTGAGGTTGGGCGTGAAGGGAGGCGGATGCTCAGGTTTCTCGTATGTGCTTGCATTTGATGACAAGCCGAAACAAAATGACGAAGTGTTTCACATCGAAGGGTTGACAGTGCACGTCGACCTGAAACCGTTGTTCTATCTTTCTGGTACAACACTCGATTTCAGCGATGGACTGAACGGACGCGGATTTGTGTTCAACAATCCAAACGCACAACGCACTTGCGGCTGTGGAAATTCATTCGGCGTATAATCTCAAGCGGATGGAAGATCACACGCAACAACAATCTGCCTTGAGGGCGCCGGCGTTGCCCGTCTTTCCTACGACGGAGATGGCTGGAAGCCGCGAAGTGGAGGTATCGACCGAAATCGAATGGAAGGTGTGGCAAGCGCTAAGAGAGTGCTACGACCCGGAGATCCCCGTCAACATCGTGGATCTAGGTTTGATTTATGCGATGTGGGTTGAAGAAGAACTTCCCGGAGAAGCGAATGTGTTCATCCGCATGACGTTGACGGCGCCGGGTTGCGGCATGGGGCCGATGATTGCTGCCGATGTGAAGCGCCGTGTCTCGCAGGTTCCTCACGTGCGTAACGTTCTCGTCGAACTTGTTTTCGACCCCATCTGGAATACGGGCTTGATGTCTGATGCCGCAAAATTGATGCTCAACATCGGTTGACCAATTGAAGATCAAAATCATTTTTTAACCAAAAGGAGATAGTTATGGCATACGAATGGAAGTTTAATCCGCGCCCTTACTCGGATGACGAAGCAAAAAAGTTGCTGGGGAATGTGGTAAGCCCGGAAACAACCGATTGGCACTACAACACGCATCACAAAGGCTACATCGCTGCGTTGAATAACATCGAGAAGGGTTTAGAATCGGCTGACAGAGCCGGAGCGAATGGCAACTATAGCGTGATTGGCGAACTGAAGCGCCGCTTCACATGGAACCATGCTGGTGCGCTCCTCCACGATATCTATTGGGAAGTATTGGGAGGAGATGGCGACCCAAACGGGGGACCGGAGGTCAAAGCCGCGCTCGAAAAGGAGTTTGGCTCATTCAATACATGGAAGGCCGACTTCAAAGCGTCTGCTGTATCTGCCAAGTTAAGCGGGTGGGGACTTTTGGTTTTTGACCGATTGTATTCTGGCCGATTGCTGAACGTCTTGGTGGATGAACATCAGTACGGAGCAATCTGGGGCGCGGTGCCGCTTATTTCTTGCGATGTTTTCGAACACGCCTACTACCACAAAGACGGGCCGGGCCGGGCAAAGTATATCGACAACTTCTTGGGAAATCTTCATTGGGGTCGCATCAATGAGCGATACAAGAAGTTCGTTCTCGGCAAGTAACGCAGGGAGGATATGTTGAGGGGGGATGGGGCGGGATTCTTTCTCGCCCCTTTTTGTTTCAGCTTTGATGGTGCGTGAAGTTTTTCCTACTTTGGTTCGGTATGCCTCAATTCTACAGGAAATATTCCATTGCGTATCTGGCGATCCTGATATTGTCTTTCACTCTTCAAGCACAACGGAACACAGAGCTCCGATTTGCGTCGTTGGTGGATGAGCGCCGTCTCCAGCAAACAGTCGTTGATCTTGTTGCTATGGGTAATAGAATGGCGGGAACCCGCTCCGGGCAACAGTCAGCAACGTATCTTGTTCGCACCTTCAAGTCGTTCGGGCTTCGCGTGGACACGCTGCGAGAGCCATCCCGACCGACGTTCGAAGCGCTCAATTGGGAACTCAAGATAGTCGCACCGCGCAGGTTGTCCGGGTTAATCCAACACGATTGGTTGGGTGGATTCTCTCCATCTTTGCGCCGGACAACGGCACGAATCGTTGCGCCGCAGGATCTTGCCGGAATCGAAAAATCTCTCGTCAAAGATGCTGTCGTTCTTGTGAAAGGCCAAGCGACGAAAGAGATGTATGACCGTATTGTCGGAGCGGGGGGCGTCGCCATAATGGCGCACACCGTAGTTCAATCTTCTGCATACAGCGGTTGGGCAATGTTGCAGTCGTTGCCCGAATCAAAATCTAACCCAATTCCACTGTATCTCATTTCCAATTCGGCAGCCACTAGACTTCGAACAGAAATTGAGCGGGGGAATTCCATCCGCATTCGATTTGCTGCCCGGACGAAAATCAGCACTGGCCGACCTATCTCCGTGCTGGCAACAATTCCCGGCAAGAGTGATGAGTATGTCATCGTCTGTGCGCACGGAGATTCAGATTCTGGCGGGCCGGGTGCGGATGACAACGCATCGGGAGTTGCAGGTGTTGTGGAACTCTCACGCGTTCTGCACCATCTTCTTGCGAAAGCAGAAATTGATACGCCTTCCGTTGGAATTAAGTTCATTGTGTGGGGGAGAGAGTACTCTTCTGCGGAAAACTATGTGCGCCGCAATGCACACGAGTTGAAACATCTCCGCGCGGTCATCAATTACGACGAGATCGGCACCGGCAGAACTCGAAACTGTCTCTACTTCGAGGGCAATGATATTTCCATCAACGAAAAAATATTGCGAACCTTCAACGACATGGCCGAAGAGTATGTCGGCAAGCGTGGATTTTGGAAAGAGGCAACCACCAATCCCAGTCAGGATGGAACAGATTCGTATGTTTTCCTGCCGAAGTATTTGCGGCGTTTGGACGTGGCCGGAATCGAAATTCCTTCTGTTACCGTCTTCACGGCGGCGTGGAATGAGCCGAAGACAGTTTCTCAAACAACCGGTTGGTCGTCAAAAGCGTGGAAGGGGCATCCCGATTCCGTTACGATTGATTATTCGATGTACTATCATTCCTCGTTGGATATTCCAAACCTGACGACAAGCAAAGAGCCGTTCAATATGGCGTGGGCGGTGAAGGCTGTCGGCATTGTCCTCTTGCGGTTGGCGTGGTGAAGGTTGTGTTGATGGCAGCACACATTCACTCGATGCCGAACATGCTGAAACAATTTTTTGATATTTTTCATTCACGTGAATTCCATGGCCGATAATTCATTTACGTTCGCACTCGGACACGCTACGTACGATTTTGCCTCGCGAACACACGTGATGGGCATTCTGAATGCTACGCCAGACTCTTTCTCAGATGGAGGCAGGTTCGATACGCCTGCCGCTGGCATTGAAGCAGGCTTGCGGATGATCGATGACGGTGCCGACATTCTTGATATCGGTGGTGAATCAACACGACCGGGCGCTGAGGCGGTGACGGTTGACGAAGAACTACGACGTGTTCTTCCGGTCATCGAAGGTTTGGCAAATCGATCGAGCGTTCCGATCTCGGTGGATACCTACAAATCAGAAGTGGCGGATCGTGCGTTGAATGCCGGCGCGTGCATTGTCAACGACATCAGCGGATT
>JACRFF010000248.1 GCA_016218005.1 Ignavibacteriales bacterium | reverse complement strand
TCGGAGATCGCCTGGATCACCTGCTGCATACGGATGTATTTTCCTTTTTTGTACCGCAGCGGATGTTCCTCTTTCCAATTCTTGATCGTCTGCACCCAGTCTTTCGTCTCGAGTGCGGTGACGGACGGCAGCAGCTGCTGCAGGATCTTCTTCACATCGCCGACGATCGGTACATCGACTTTCACATTCTTGCTGATGTTCGAGGGATCGATGTCGATGTGGATCTTCTTCGCTTCGGGTGCGAACGCATCTGTTTTTCCCGTCACGCGGTCATCGAACCGTGCGCCGACGGCGATGAGCAGGTCGCAGTAATTCACGGCAGTATTCGAATACCAGGTGCCGTGCATTCCGAGCATACCGAGGGACAGTTCATCGTTCTCCGGAAACGCGCCGAGTCCGTGCAGCGTGGTGGTCACGGGGATCTTTGTCTTGTGTGCGAACTTCGTCAACTCTTCCGCGGCGTTGGAAAGGATCGTTCCGCCGCCGACATACAGTACGGGACGCTTCGCTTTCGCAATGAGAGCGATCGCTTTGTCGAGCTGCTTCTGATGTCCTTCGGTGTGAGGAATGTACGAGCGCATCTTGACGGACTTCGGATAATGGAATGTCGTCTTCATCGCCATAATGTCTTTCGGAAGATCGACAAGCACAGGACCGGGTCGTCCGGTGGTCGCCACATAAAATGCTTCTTTGATCGTCGATGCAAGTTCGTTCACATCGCGGACGAGATAATTGTGTTTGGTAATGGGGCGGGTGATGCCGACGATGTCCGCTTCCTGGAATGCATCGTTGCCGATCAATTTCAGTGCGACCTGGCCGGTGAAGACGACGATCGGAATGGAATCCATATAGGCATCGGCGATACCGGTGACGGTATTCGTCGCGCCGGGACCGGACGTTACAAGAGCGACGCCGGGTTTACCGCTGGCTTTGGCATATCCTTCGGCGGCGTGCACTGCGCCTTGTTCGTGCCTGGTGAGGATGTGTTTGATGTCGGAGATGTCGTGGAGAGCATCGTAGATACCGATAACGGCACCGCCGGGATAACCGAAGACGATATCAACTTTTTCTTCAACAAGGGATCGAACGAAGATTTCCGCACCGGTCATTTGACGCTGCGGGGAAGAGGGGGAAGTATGCTGACTCATAAGGCACCTGAATAATAATAAATAGAAACACAACCTCTTGGTCCAGAGGTTACGCCCTGATATTATTTCTCACGTGTTACGAGTGGATTGGAATGTGATATGATTTTTTTGGGAGTAACCTCTGCGAATTCTTAGCCAATAATCGTTAGGCGTAGAATCGCGAGTGTAATTCCCAAAAGAATAATAATGCCGCTCAACGGAAGGAGAGCCACAGGTACAGCAGCAGTGCGAACACGCGTGCGTGTCGTTCTGTTGTCTGTATGTTTTGTGTATGAGGACATTCTTTTGTTGGTTACGTTCGAAGTGCAACTGGGTTACTCATATATAAGATAAAACAATTCATTCCGTTGTCAAGAAAAATATTCGTATCTTGGGAAAATTTGTCCATTATGTATGACCATTCACACGATACGATCGCTGCGCTTGCCACTCCGGCAGGGATTGGCGGTATAGCCGTTATACGAATTAGCGGTCCCGATTCGTTCTCTTCTGCGGACGCTCTGTTCCGGGGATCAACGAACGCATCTAATGCTGTCTCCCATACGATCCATTATGGTGTGGTGGCGGATCCTGTTTCACGTGAAACAATCGACACCGTGCTTCTTTCGGTATTCCGGAATCCGCATTCCTTCACCGGCGAGGATGTCGTC
>JACRFF010000253.1 GCA_016218005.1 Ignavibacteriales bacterium | reverse complement strand
GCGGATACTCTCGGTGTACGGGAAGCCGACACCGTATCCGAAGATCAACCCGGTCATCCAGTTCCCCATCTCGCCGACATTCAGGTTCACATTCAGCGTGGAGCGCTGATCCCAATCCAACGGAACCACTTTCTTGTTCGTGGCAAGAGGTGGATCGGATTGGTTATTATAGAAGACCGATAACGGATCGGAGGCATTTCCTTCCGCGATCTGATAGGTGTAATCGGCACGGAGACTGAAATAATCCGCATACCGTTTTTCGAGCGAGAAGATGAATCCGCGGACGTTACCGTAATCGCGGTTCACATAGCGTGCATATTTGAATCCTTCGTGTGTCTGAACGATCTCTGTTCCGAGCAGGTTGCGGATATCGCGGTAGTACACCGTAAAGTCGATTCCGATATTCGTGAAGAGTTCCTGCTGAAGACCGAGTTCATACATCACCGTGCGCTGCGCTTCGATATCCGGATTTCCGGTCACGTTCTGCAGCTGTGCTGTCGGCGCGATAAGATAATCGGTATTCGTATAAAGATTTCCGAAGGACGGGATCTGGAAGAAGTGTCCATATGAGAAGTGGATGATCCCTTTATCCGTGATCGGGAACGACACACCGAGACGCGGACTGATCTGGATCTTCTCTTTTGCTTCCTTCATCGTTCCGGCCACACCAAAAGCAGAATCGAATAAATGATTCCGCATCGGATTCTTCAGGTCCGCCAGGATCTGTGCGTGTGGATGGAAGAAGTCCATACGGACGCCGGCGTTGATGATCATTATGCCGTATTCCATCTTATCCTGAATGTACGCCGATGCCTCGTTCGGTGATTTGCTGTAGCTTTGATTTCCAATGGAGCCTAGCTTGGCATATTGTGGAACATAGGCGCTTTCCGCGACCGAAACGTTCGACAATCCCGTTCCGTGGTCATACAACTGATGGAACCGTGCTTCAAGTCCTGCAGAGATCTTATGTTCCTTCGAGACCTGTGAAGCGATCGTCCATTGACCGATATAGGAGACGGATTTATTCTCGTATCGTCCTCCCTGGTTGCCGCCGGCTCGGAATGTATAATC
This sequence comes from Ignavibacteriales bacterium, assembly GCA_016218005.1. Taxonomy (GTDB): domain Bacteria; phylum Bacteroidota; class Ignavibacteria; order UBA10030; family UBA10030; genus JACRFF01. Next base: position 81 of record JACRFF010000253.1, on the reverse strand, counting down.
CGAAATCGGTGCGCCTTGATACGGACTGACATAGCGAGGATCATACGGATCCTCATACAGGTACCCTTTTCCGGTGAATCT
>JACRFF010000247.1 GCA_016218005.1 Ignavibacteriales bacterium | reverse complement strand
TGGTGACCTATGACACGAGGATGCGCCGCTACATTCCGCCGCGGTCGAAATCCGGCCATCTGCATGTTCTGCTCAATGAAATCGCCCAGCAGAAGCCGTCCGACCAAACCAATATCGCGGGCACTCTGCATGATATGGCCGAGCGGATCACCCGACGCGGGCTGGTCGTGATTCTTTCCGACCTTCTTGATAACGGAGCTTCGATTATATCAGGGTTAAAGCATTTCCGCCACAAGCGGCATGAAGTGATAGTGTTTCATATTCTGGATCCGCGCGAACGTGACTTCGCATTTCCCCGCGAGGCGGTCTTCAAGGATATGGAAACCGGCGAGGAGTTGACGACCCTCCCCTATCAGATAAAGTGGCACTTTAGTGATCAGGTGCGCAAGTATTCCGATGAGATTGCGCTGGCCTGCCGTCAATCGCTGATTGACTACCACCCCATCGACACGGCCATGCCGTTTGACAAAGCGCTCTACGCATTTCTGGCCAAGAGGGCAAGACTGTTTTAGGCGTTGATGATCTCTTTTGCGATTGATTGTTCGGTATTGTCATTCCCGACAAGTCTCGCTGAAGACGAGACGCTGAGCGGGAATCCATCTTATTGTTGTGGGCGGCACCGCCTTAAAGCGGGATCCCGTCTGCTCCGTGGGACTTTAAGAACTTGACGGGAACCCACCTGAAAGGCGGGCCACCCGATGTCGGAGGTTACTGCCGTGAATTCGCCACATGAAAATCCCTGGCTCCGCATTTCCGCCGCCGACTACGAAGGACACATGGGCAGTCCCAATGTCGGACAGCTCACCTTTCTCAATGAATCCTTCAAGTCCGTTCTCGCCGAACGAAAGCCGAAATCGATTCTCGTGGTCGGATGCACTACCGGCAATGGCTTTGAGCATATCGATTACACGGTGGCGGAGCGGATTGCGGCGGTCGATATCAATGACTCCTATCTGGCGATTCTCAGAGAGCGGTTCGGAAAACACGGCGATAAAATCGAAACAATCTGCTCAGATATCACTTCCTGTCGTTTCTACCCGGAATCATTCGACCTGATTCACTGCGCATTGCTGTATGAGTACGTCGACGTCGAGGAGACATTGGCAGTCATCGCCGATTGGCTGACGCCGGGTGGGTGCT
>JACRFF010000245.1 GCA_016218005.1 Ignavibacteriales bacterium | reverse complement strand
GTAAACTTTCGGACCATCGGAAAAATAAAAGGCGTCAAGGACGCGCCCTGACGCCTTCAATGGGAAAAGATTATCGGTCTGCTCTCAGCATCGAAGTGCAGAAGAGCAATCCGTTATGCGACCGTAACCTCTTTAGCAAGATACACGTCTTGGATCGCGTTAAGAAGAGCAACACCATCCTTCATCGGCTTCTGGAACGCTTTGCGCCCCGAGATGAGACCCATCCCGCCCGCACGTTTGTTGATCACTGCCGTCTTCACGGCCTCGAAGATATCGTTCTAACCCGATGCGCCGCCGGAATTGATAAGTCCCACTCGCCCCATATAGCCGTTGGCCACTTGGTAGCGCGTCAGATCGATAGGATGCTCGGTCGACAATTGTTCATACACTTTCTTGCTGGTCTTGCCGTACGGATTTTCTTTCGTGTTGAGCGCAAGGTAGCCGCCGTTGTTTTCAGGCAACTTCTGCTTCACGATGTCTGCTTCGATGGTTACGCCCAAATGGTTGGCCTGTCCGGTCAGGTCTGCAGAAACGTGGTAATCCTTTTCTTTCGTTTTGAATGCCGCGTTACGCGTGTAGCACCACAGGATCGTCCCCATACCCATCTCGTGCGCCTGCTGAAACATCTGGCTCACCTCCCATATCTGTCGTCGTGATTCAGGCGACCCGAAATAGATTGTCGCACCAACCGCCACCGCACCCATATCATAGGCTTGTTTGATGCTGGCGAAGAGAGATTGATCGTACGTGTTGGGATAAGAGAGAAACTCGTTATGGTTGAACTTCAGCACAAACGGAATTTTGTGCGCGTACTTGCGTGCAACGGCGCCCAAAACGCCGAGGGTCGAGGCAACGGCATTGCAACCCCCTTCGACGGCAAGCTTCACGATATTCTTGGGATCAAAGTACGCCGGGTTCGGTGCAAACGACGCTCCGGCCGAGTGCTCAATGCCTTGGTCAACCGGCAGGATCGAAAGATACCCGCTCCCCGCCAACCGCCCACTGCCAAATAATTGTTGCAGGCTTTTCAAAACCGGCGTCGGTCGATCGGATAACGCAAAGACGCGATCAACGAAATCAGGACCGGGCAAGTGCAGCGTTTCCTTAGGGATAGTTTTGCACTGATGCCCCAGCAACGACTGAGCTTCGGCGCCAAGAATTTGTTGGATGTTCGTCATGAGAAAATCTCCTCTGAAGTCAAGATGGGAAGAACGCGATGGTGCGTTGAACTGGAAAAATATACCAAACAATCGATTGGATAGCAACGCAGCGTGATTCAGCGGTGGCGCAATCGCACGACGCCTACGATACCATTGTCTTTTTGACGGACAACGTTGATTCCGACAAACGTCGTATCAAAATATTTAAGCGTATCACCGGCCATGATGTGAAGATTATACGCCCCCTCAGGAAGCGCAACAAGTTGAAACGACCCGCCGGACGCGGGATCGCTCAGCGTTGCCGCGGTTCCGCCTGAGGTCGATGTCTCAATCGAAGCGGCAACACCAAGAGAGTCGGCTCCGACACCCACCACCGCTCCGGAAACCGAGCCGGAGAGCAACGCAGATTGAGCACGGATCGCGGGCGTCAAATTATAGGTCGTTGAGGAAACAGACTTGACTGAACGCGACGCATCAATATCCAGATATAATTGATACTGCAATCCTTCATCAACGTGAAATGCGTAGTTGATAATGTAGCCATCAGCGATGGCAATGGGGATTTGGATCGTCAGCTGTGCACCATTGATAACCAGCGTTGAAATCCCAAACAAGATGCGAATCTGATCGTAATCTCCCATGGGTACATCCTTGAAGACGATGGTATCGCTGCGGCCGTTTGTCAGCCGCAAGACATCATATGATTTCAGTTGGTCTGTAACAATGCGCCAACCGACATCTTGACCGCTGTTCGTTCGATGGATTTCAATTTTTCTGATAACCAAATTCATCTGATCGAATCCTGCCGTCGCGTCGACCAACCGAACATTGAGCTGCCCCATGTAGTCGGCGCCGGAAGCGTCAGAGGAATTGTTGCATCCGAGTTCAAGCGAACCGATTGCTGCACACAGCACCAGTACGACCGACGCCATCACTCGACTGCAAGCAGCATGTGCAAACATCGTATGCACCTTCGTTGGAAACGTGTTGATTCTCCCTTCAATTCTCTCTACTTTGATATCCACGATGGATCAAGTCCTCCTACGAAAAAATGAAGAACACCGCATTCTGAGCGGACACTGCTGGGTGTTCAGCAATGAAATCAAGAGCGTCTCAGGTTCGCCTACAAGCGGCGATACAGTTGAAGTGCTTCGCTACGACGGCAAATTCATCGGCGTCGGATTCTACAATCTGCACTCGTTGATTGCCGTTCGGCTGTTTTCCAGACATAAGGAAGTTGTTTCTTTTGACTTTTTCAAGCGCCGGATTGAGGCAGCGCACAGGCTTCGAAGTCTGCTCTTTCCCAGCTCACATTTGCATCGGTTGGTGCACGGGGAAAGCGATTTCTTGCCCGGCCTTATCATAGACCGCTATGGTGAACAGTTTTCCGTGCAAACATTGAGCACCGGCATGGATAAACATCTTTCCACCATCGCCGACGTGCTGGAAGATATGTACTCACCATCCGCAATTGTTGAGCGAAACGACGTCAGTGTTCGGGCGCTTGAGCACCTGCCTGAACGCCGGCAAACAATCCGAGGCAACCCCGTTCCTTTCGTAATCGGCGAGAATGAAATCAGCTATCGCGTTGATTTGTTGGAAGGACAGAAGACGGGATTGTTTCTCGACCAGCGCGAAAACCATTTCCGTATTCGCAGATACTGTCCAAACGCTGAAGTTCTCGATTGTTTCTGCAATGCCGGCGGGTTTGCTCTCAACGCGTGGAAAGCCGGCGCCAAAAGAGTCGCAGCAATTGACGCCGGTGAAAGCGCTATCACAGCAAGCAGGCACAACTCCGAACTGAACGGCGCAACGCTCGACCTCATGCGAGACGATGTTTTTGATCAACTCGAGAAATTGGCGGCTGAAAAACGAACCTTTGACACCGTAATACTCGATCCGCCGGCGTTTGCCAAGAGCAAAAAAACTATTGCCAAGGCCCTCAAAGGCTATCGACATCTCAACACGTTGGCGTTGAAGGTGCTGCGCACAGGAGGAATTCTCGCAACAGCATCGTGCTCTCATCATATCGGCAAGGATGAATTTCTCGACACCATCGATGCAAGTGCGCGGAAGGTAGGAAGAGAACTTCAGTTACTCGACTTCGCAGGGGCATCCGCCGATCACCCGGTCCTTCCGGCCATGCCCGAAACCGGCTATCTTAAGTTTGCAGTGTTTAGGGTTGAATAGCTGCCAGTTGCGAGTGCGTTGCAAACCTACTATATTGAAATGAGAAAAGCACGGAAGGATTGGATGATAGTATGAGAAAGTTCGTCGGTCTATTTTTGTTTGCCGCCGGTGTTGCTTCGGTCGCTTTCAGCCAGCGAACCGACACTTCGATCGTTTTCAAGCCCGCGAATCCCGACCTGCTGAAGCGCACCGAGTATCGACCGATGGTCAACGCTTGGGGATTTGATCTGCTGATTTCCAATAATGGTTTCGGCGCTGGCGGCTTTTGGCGGCGCGAAATTTCCGACGAACTATCGCTCATCATCAGTACTTCGATCTCAGACGTGAAAGACGACGCCGAGGTGGAACGATTTACGCCGTACGGACAAAGTTATGTCTTGGGCAAGAAGAACCGATTGCTCCACATCCCCCTTCAACTTTCCGCTCAGTACCGGCTTTTCAAAGATGACATCACAGATAACTTCCGCCCGTACGTCACAGCCGGGCTTGGACCTTCGATGTTATTCGTTGCGCCCTACAACAAAGTGACAGTGGTCGATG
>JACRFF010000246.1 GCA_016218005.1 Ignavibacteriales bacterium | reverse complement strand
GGCAATGGCGGGCAGATGGATACGCTGATGAAACAGATGCGCGGCGTTCCTGCCGTTCGAATTCTTAAAGTCTACGGACGCTACGGCTTTTTGCGCTTTGGACCGGAAGATGATATCATTCCCTACGAGCGGATTCGCCAAATAACGAAAGAGCGAACGACGGAATTCCAATTTGAAGAGCACGGCGCGGCCTTGCGCCTGTTTGTGCCGATGGTGAACGACGACCGTTGTCAGGTCTGCCACGGGTCGAAGTGGCCGATGCGCGGCGTTATCGTTCTTGAATTCAAACGGAACGAACTTGCGCATATTGCCGCCGACATTGATCAGCGCTTCACCACCGCCCTGCAGATGGTGGTGACGGAAGGATTTCGCTCCATCATGCTCGTCGGGCGCGCAAACTCGACTCGCTTTTATCTTGATGAACTGCGCACCATGCCGATCTTCGAGTCGGTTCGGGTATTCGACAACAAAGGGGGTGAGCGATTTCTGAATCCGCCCCCGAGGAAATTGATGGCAACGCAAGCGGCGGAACACCGCGACACGGTCGAGTACACGTACGCCGTCGATGGGGAATCGTTTCTGGTTCGCGCAGAGCCGGTGCTCAACGAGCAACGCTGTTTTGCCTGCCACGCTTCGGCGCAAAAAGTGCGCGGCGTCGTAGAAGTTCGCTCGTCGCTGGCAGACATCCATGCCGAGATTCAACGAAACCAATACCGGTCTCTTGCTGTTGCGCTCGTAACGTTCGGTCTCGTTTGGTTGGTCATCAGATATTTCATGCGCTCTATGGTGGTGAAGCCCGTGCAACTCATTGAAAACGTCGCCACACGCGTGGGGCGGGGAGATTTTACTGTCCGCGCGTCGGTGGATTCGAAAGATGAGATCGGCAGTCTTGCCCGGCAAATCAACGAGATGGTTGTCGGGTTGCGGGAACGGTTTCATCTTCAGAAGTTTGTTTCCCAGCAGACCGTCGTAACGATTCGCCAGAACGAGGCTGGCGTGGATATGACGGCAGGAAGAAAAACTGCAACCGTTTTCTTTTCCGATATTCGCGGCTTCACTTCGTACTCCGAGCGCACGAAGCCGGAGCGTGTGATCGCAATGTTGAACGCTTGTCTTTCCACGCAAGCGGCAATCATCGGTAAGCACGGCGGCGATATCGATAACTATGTCGGAGACGAAGTCTTTGCCGTGTTTGAAGGGGAAGGAATGGTGGAGCGTGCCGTCCGCGCCGCTTTGGAAATCCAAACAACCGTCATCAGCAGTCTGCAACAAACGGATCGCAAAGCCATCAATATTGGTATCGGCATCAACACGGGGGAGATGGTGATGGGCGCGTTGGGAAGCGAAGAGCGCAAGGCGCTCACGGTGATCGGAGATAACGTGAACCTCGGCGCTCGCTTGTGCGGTGCGGCCAAGGGGAAGCAAATTCTCCTGTCGGAAACTTCCGCCAAGCATCTCATCGGCCATCCGGAATTTGCCGTGAAGAAACTTCGACCGATCGAAGTGAAAGGCAAACGCGCACCGATAAACATATTCGAGGTGCGTTCCAAGAAGTCCTTATCGAAAAAACAAAAGCAATGAATCAACGCCGCCTCTATCGAACCATTGAAAGCTTCGCCTCGGTGCATTTCAAAACCGAGAAAGAACTGCTCAAGCACGTCGTGAACGAGATTGTCAAGAGCGAGGATATTGACATCAAAGGGGGGCGCATCTGGCAATTCGATCTTTCGTCGGATTCGTATCGGCTCATTCACCAGATCGGCGCCATTGCGAAGCTTGACCCCGGCTATCGCATTTCGCTCGCGCTCTATCCGATCTTCCGGATGCTCATTGACCAACGTTCCATCATTGCCAACGAAACAGACCGGTACTTGCGCCAAAAGGGAATTCTCAAATACTCTGCCACCGGCGTCGGCGAGAAGATGAAATCGAAAGAAGGACTGGTGTATCAGTACATCCTTGCATTCAATTCTGATTTTATTGACCCAAGTTTTCTGCCGAACCTGAACATTATCGGACTTGCGGTCAGTTCGCTTCTTCGCAACAAAAAGATCGAGCAGAAAGCGCAACAGCTGGCCATGGATATCGACAAGGCGAGAGAAATCCAGCAAAGCATTCTGCCGGAACCGGCAAAGAAATTCTACTTCTACGATATCTATGGAATATCCGTGCCGGATCGCATTGTCGGCGGTGATTTCTTTGATTACCTGTACACGGATGAGGATAAAGACCGGTTGGCGGTTGTTGTGGGCGATGCGGCAAGCAAAGGGTTCAAGGCGGCTGCCCAAGCGCTGTATGTTGCGGGGGCGTTGAGAATGGGATTGTCGTATCATTTGAAAATTAGTTCGCTGATGTCGCGCGTGAACAAGATCGTCAGTCGTTCGTTTGCCGAAGAACAGTTTGTTTCGATGTTCTACGCCGAGCTGACGGACAACGAAAAGGGTTTGATGCTGTACGCCAACGCCGGCCACAACAATCCTATTGTCTTCCGCGCAAACAATCGCACGTTAGAGTTTCTGGAAACAACGGGGCAGATTCTCGGTCCATTCCCGGAAGAAACGTATCGCGTCGACAATACCATGCTGGCGGTCAACGACATTGTTGCCATCTATACGGATGGCATGAGCGAAGCTCGCTCAGCCGACGGCAGTCTTTACACCGAACAACGAATTGCTAATATGCTTGCCTCGTTGGCGGATAAATCGCCTAAAGAGATTTGCGAAGCCTTGCTGAGCGACGTGCAAAAATTTTCCAGCGGAGCTGAATACTCCGACGACAAAACGTTGGTGGTGATCAAACGCATTCATTAGGAGCAAAGCCATGGTTGAACAAAAATATATCGGCGTTGTTACGTCCGTGAGCAACGGACTGGTGCAAGTGTTGATCGACAGCCGGATTACGACGCTGAAGCGCGACATCAACGGTCGGGCATACTATATCGGTCAGCTTGGCACCTATGTGTTGCTGCCGGTTGGTACTCTCGTCCTCATTGGCATGGTCACTGATCTTCGCAAGGAGGACGTGGCCATCAACGGTCAGGCGCAGCAGAGATATGTCGTTTCGATTTCGTTGGTGGGAACGGTGAAGCAAGGCCGCTACGAACGCGGTGTGTCAATTTTTCCCGTGGCGGATTCGCCGGTCTATCTTGCGGAGGAAGCCGACCTGCAGGTGGCGTTTGCGGTCTTCCAGCGCTTCGGGTTTTCGGTCGGACAAATTTCTCTCTTCGAGAACCAACGAGCGTTTCTCGACGCCAACAAGTTTTTCGGCAAGCATATTGCGGTGATGGGATCCAGCGGCGCGGGAAAATCCTGCACGGTGGCATCGATCCTGCAAAAAGTTTCAAAGTATCCCGATACGAACATCATCATTCTCGACATCCACAACGAATACCACAAGGCGTTCGAGGGGAACGCGAACCATTTGGAGATCGCGGAGTTCGAGCTTCCGTACTGGCTGATGAACTTCGATGAGTTGCGCGAAATGTTCGTGGATGATAAAGATGAGAACGCTTCCAGCCAGATC
>JACRFF010000029.1 GCA_016218005.1 Ignavibacteriales bacterium | reverse complement strand
TGTTTTCAATAATATAGATAACGGGAAGCTTCCAGAGCTGCGCAAGATTGAGCGACTCGTGGAATTCACCAATGTTCGTCGCACCATCGCCCATGAAGCAAAGAATTACTTTGCGTTCGCTCTTATACTTAATGGCGAATGCCACGCCGGCGGCAATCGGCAAATGTCCGCCGACAATAGCGTGGCCGCCAAGAAAATTCTTCTCCTTGGAAAAGAGGTGCATTGATCCGCCCTTGCCTTTTGTAGTGCCTGTGGCTTTACCGAGTAGTTCGGCCATACAGGCGTTAGGGTGGAGGCCTTTCGAGATAGCCAAACCGTGATCGCGGTATGCGGTAATGATGTAATCTTCCGGCGATAGCGCAGCCACCGAGCCGGTTGCCACCGCTTCTTGTCCGTTATAGAGATGGCAGAAGCCGCCAATTTTTCCCATTCCGTACAGTTGTGCGGCCTTTTCCTCGAACCGGCGTATCAAGAGCATTTCCTCATACCAGTTCTTGAGTATTTCCGGTGAAAGGCCGAGATCCCGCCCAAGTGTTTTTTCTTCTGCTACAGCCGTTGCATCCATAAACTTCCTAGATTATGAGCCTTCCCTTCAAAAGCGGTTCAAATATACAAAAATTGGTGTGAATTCAAAAATAAGGACGAGCGACTTGATTCTCGCGCGCGTGTTTTGAATATTGCCCAAGTTCCTTACTGCAAAACGTCACCTCATACATTCCAGGGAGTTTCCGTAATGGCAGAACTAAGACTATCCGGTGAAGTTTTCTATCCGAATGCAGATGCCGCGAAATCTTCGCGCGTACCCGATTGGGAAGCGGTACGCAAACAAGCAGAACGCGACTACGAAGGCTTTTGGGCGCGGGAGGCGAAAGAGCTTCATTGGTTTGAACCGTGGACGAAGGTGTTGGATGATTCGAAGAAGCCGTTTTTCAAATGGTTCGTTGACGGCAAAACGAATATCGTTTACAACTGTCTCGACCGGCATGTGCAAACCGCTCATCGCAATAAACTTGCGTTGATGTGGGAAGGAGAAAACGGAGAGTTCCGGTCGTTCTCGTACTTTGCCCTGCGCCGTGAAGTGTGCAAATGTTCGAATGTTCTTCGGAGCTTAGGTGTTGTCAAGGGCGACCGGGTGACGATATACATGGGGAGAATTCCCGAACTGCCCATTGCCATGCTTGCCTGCGCGCGCATCGGAGCTGTTCATTCGGTGGTCTATGGCGGCTTTACGGTCGAAGCTCTTGCGGAGAGAATCGAGGATAGCCAGTCGAAAGTGCTGATCACGTGCGATGGCGCGTATCAACGCGGCAAGGTCGTGCCTCTCAAACAAATATCGGATGAAGCGCTGCAACGGGCGGGCACGGTAGAAAGCGTCCTCGTCGTCAAGCGCACCGGCCAAGCCATTAACATGGAAGAGGGGCGGGATATGTGGTACCACGAGTTGATGAATCTTCCCGTCGCAAGCAATAACTGCCAGATTGAAGTGGTAGACGCGGAAGATCCTCTCTTCATGCTGTACACTTCCGGCACAACAGGCAAGCCGAAAGCCATTCTGCATACGCACGGCGGCTACATGGTGGGAACCTATTCAACGCTCAAGTATGTGTTTGATATTCGTGAGGAAGATCGTTATTGGTGCGCCGCGGACCCCGGATGGATCACGGGGCACAGCTACATTGTGTACGGACCACTCTTGAATGGCACAACATC
>JACRFF010000244.1 GCA_016218005.1 Ignavibacteriales bacterium | reverse complement strand
TGACTTGATCGGATATATGAAGATGCCTGAGAGTGTGAGCACGTTGCGAGCGAAATGTTTACCCCGTTAGAATGCCCTGTGGCTTGGACTTCGGCTGAGCTCAGTCGAAGCCCCCACGGGGATGAAAATATTTAATTCCTTTATAGTGAACACGGGGTTTACACGCCAATATACCCAATTCGATTCAGAACGGAAAGCCGAGCGATGCGTAGAATGCCGTCTGATCTTCAGATCGGGCGATGGAGAGTGCAAGCACGTATTCTTTCTTGATTGCCGAAATCCAGCACCCCGCACCTGCCGCGCCGTGCCATCGAGACGAGCTTTCCGTTGCCAAAAACACACGTCCGCTTTCGGCGAACACCGTCGACCCCATCCACAGCGGCACGAGCACGGTGGCAGTTGCCAGATGCGTTCGCAGTTCCGCGTTGATCGTGAACGACGCATCTCCCGCAAAGCGCTGGCGTTCGAATCCCCGAAGCGACCCGTTGCCGCCGATGAAGGCCGATTCGAAGAACGGATGCGCTCCCCACAATTGTTCTCCAGCCAGACGCAGCGCCAGAATCGATTCGTACGGTGGGAGAGTAAAAAAGTTTCTTGCTTCGCACTTGAGCCGAGTGAACGAGTTTGGGTTGTCGAGTATGCCCGGCACGCGAGCGAGTTCGATGTCTACCAGTGCCCCGGTCGTGGGGAAATAGTCGTCGTTGCGGCTATCCCACCTGCTGTGGAGACTCACGGCCGCAAATGTGAGCGTGGCGTGTGCGAACGGCGGGTTTTGGATCGATAGGAACGACGCCGGCCTTGGGTTGTTATCCACGAGCTTGATGAGGCCGGAGATTTCGACCGCGAGATTCCGATGCGAAGAAAAGTCCACCGCAGTTTTCACATACACTTGTTGTTGGTCGGACTTATAGAATTTTACTCGCTCACTGGATAAGGAGAATGGCGTTTCATTGCCAAGGCCGAAATAGTTTGAGAGATCAAGCTGCGATGCGTGAAGTTGAAATCGAATTCGTGCTCCATCGAACCAATCATGGAACGCCGCGCTCACATCGATGCGGTAGCGGCCAGTGCTGGTTGCGAGACCGCCGAGAATGGCAAGATGAGACCGATATGGCGCGTAGCGGTATCCGAATCTCGTCCATGTCGGACCTCCGCCGACGAACAAACCGTCGTCAGGATTGACGTCTAACCAAGGCGCGAAGCCCGTTCCACTTCCCCAATCTTTGGCGGTTGATTCTTCTTCATTTCCGTTTTGAAGCAAAGCGTTTGAGAGGGAAACAGACTCATCATGAACGCCGGTATCGTCAAAGATCGTTGGCCCGGCGGAGATGCGGCCAAGTCTGCCGAGCGCCCCGAGAATACTTTTGCTTCGCGCGCGGTCGAGTAAGGTGTCTCTTCCCGTGCCGCCGTTGACCACCACCGTAAAGGTATTGTTGGATTCGCCTTCGACCACAGCAACGTCGTCGCCACCGAGGAGAAAAATGCGGACGTCGCTCGTATAGTCGTCGCTGAAGGTTCGAGAGTAGGTGAGCGGGCCTGCGGCTCGATTGATCTCGCCGAAATCCCGCCGACGCGCTTCCCGCTTAGGCGGGCCTGCCTGATGCATTTCAACAGCAAGAACATGCCTGCCAATTCGTTTCACGGTAACGTCGTCGTTTTGGTCGGTGCCGTAGATCTCTACGCTTTCCGACATCAGGCGATAGTAGTCGTTTGCCGCTTCGGCAAGATGGCGAGAGCGAGCTTTGAGAATTCCGGAAAGGTACTGCTGGTCTTGTTCGGTCAAGAGGCGGCGAGATTGACCGATCAGCGAATCGATTACAGCGTCCGTCAACACCGATTGCATCCAATGCGAGAGCGAATCCCACGTCTGCTTGGTGAGCGCGCCTAACAATCGCCGGTCAAGTGCGCGATTGTGGGAGGAAAGCTTCTCGACACTGCCGAACGATTTCCCCACGTGCTCGATCTGGTTCACACTGAGAGCAGCGAGAGCAGGGATCACTCCGTCGAATTGAGAGAACGCGGCATCGAAGTCTGCCGGCATCGGTTTCCACATTGATTGCAGTGAATCTTTTGACAGCTTCCATCGCCAATCGGCGCGAGACCGCTTGGCGTTGCCGAGGAAGAGGTCGAGCAATCTTGCTTTGAGATATTCGACGTCGTCCACTCGTTGGCGCGGGTTGGCTTCTGTGAAAATCAAAACTTCATCCGTTGTGAGGCTGCGATAGGATTGCGCCGGCGAAGCGTATCCCAGTATGAATCTGCCCGTCGAACTATCTCGCTCCGCCGCGAGAGAGTATGGCGGCGTGCCGACGGCAAGCCGCTCTGCAAACGGCAGCGCAATCAACGTTGCAAACGGATGAAACGCAGAAACCTGATCGCGAACAATCCATCCGGCGAAGGAGACGCGGAGTTCTTCCGGCAAAAGATTCGGAGCCTCTACGTGCATCGGCGTAAATGTGCTGTGTGCGGATTGCGGGTCAATCAATGGAACTTCAATCGGCATTGCCCACGCGGTGCGCCAATGGTCGCCGAAGAAAAATCTATGCGTCGCGCCGGCAAGCAACGATGAATCGGCGGCTAAGAAAACACGCTGAGATGTCTGCGCCGTTGCTTGCGGCCATGGGGAGGTCCAACACAACAGGACGACACCGAGGAAAGATCGCAGTTTCATGGTGTGGCAAAGTAACAAGCCGGTTCACCAGAGGCAAGAGACATGGACGATGGCAAAGCCATGCCTTCGGCAGAACCCTCCTATCGAAAAAAACTCTTTGTAGTTTATTTCATTTTTCGAGATTGGGCATAAGCCAGCCCGCTGTGCGCCCGCCTGAATGCCGTAGGCGGGCAGGTTCTGGCGGGCAAGGCGACTTATCGTCCACGTCTCAAGTCGATGGATACACATCGAAGAGGAAGAAGGTCAGGTGCGAGATTCTAACAGGCGGTGCGCTCGCTCGAACGCTTCGTCTAATGAACCGACAATGTTGTCCTCGCCCACGGCGTCGAGAAATCCCGATTGTTGCATAGCTACGACCGGCTGCGAATGGGGGCCGGAGAGGATAAGCGTCGAACCTTTTCTCTTGATGCGCTTGTGAAGGTCGTCAAGCGCTTGAAGTCCGGTGGCGTCGATTCCGATGACGCTCCGCATTTCGATGACCAATACTTTGGGCGGTTCTTCGACTTGCTGCATAGCGTCTTTGAATTGTTCGATCGCTCCAAAGAACAGCGAACCTTGAATCTGAAATACTTCGACGCCCTTGGGAATCGCTTGTGCCGGCAATCCGACCGCATCGTCGCCCTCGAGCGCGTTTTCTTGGATGTCGCGTGTCAGCAATCCGACCTGCGTTGCATTCGACATCCGTTGGAGGAAGAGGAATGCTGCCAGCACAACGCCGACTTGAATGGCGACCGTCAGGTCGATAAAGACGGTCAAGAGGAATGTTGCGAAGAGGACCGCCACGTCGCCGCGCGGACTTGTGCGCACAAGTTTGGTGAATGCTCGCCATTCGCTCATGTTGTATGAGACGTGAACCAAGATGGCAGCAAGTACCGGCATCGGTATCAATGCCGCCCAATGTCCGCACAGCATCATGATCAGCAGCAACACCACGGCGTGAATCATAGCCGCAACCGGGGTGCGCGCTCCGTTCTTGATGTTGGCGGCGGTTCGCGCAATGGCGCCCGTTGCCGGAATGCCGTTGAACATCGGCGAAAGTATATTGCCGATGCCTTGCGCAATCAGCTCCATGTTCGAGCGATGTCGCGTTCCCATCATGCCGTCTGCCACGACCGCCGAGAGGAGCGATTCCAACGCCGCAAGCAGGGCAAGGGTTACTGCGGGCGAGAACATTTTGACGATGAGCGGCCAGCTGAGTGAACGAAGCACCGGTGCCGGCAAGTGATTCGGCACTTCGCCAAATCTGCTGCCGATGGTTTCCACCGGCAGATGCAATACTTGCGTTGCCGCCGTCAAAAGGAGAATGGCCACGAGAGAGCCGGGAATTCGCTTCGTGACGTATGGCCAGCCCACGATGATGCCGAGCGCAACAACTCCAACCGCCAGCGCGTACGAGTTGAACGTTGACATTGCCGCGCCAAATGCGCTCCACTTCTCGATAAATTCCGCCGGCACGGAAGTCATCTGCAAGCCAAGCATGTCGTGCACCTGCGATGAAAAAATAATGACCGCAATGCCGCTCGTGAATCCGACCGTAACCGGGTACGGAATGAATCTCAGCAGCACACCCATCCGTGCGAGTCCCATCAACACCAAGAGGATGCCGGCAAGAAGCGTAGCCACAGCGAGGCCTTCATACCCGTGCTGCTGTACGATCCCGTACACAATGACGATGAACGCGCCCGTCGGACCGCTCACTTGCGTTCGGCTTCCGCCAAACACCGCGATGACAAATCCGGCGATGATGGCCGTGTAAAGTCCCTGTTCAGGTTTTACGCCGGAGGCAATGGCGAACGCGATCGCCAGCGGCAAGGCGATAATACCGACGATGATGCCGGCAACCAAGTCCGAAGAGAAATCGTGTGCGGAGTATCCTTCGCGGAGGATGGAGAATGATTTCGGTATGAGACGTTTGTTCATTGTGGCTCAAGCAATATGGTATCGATGGTGATTGTTACTTTTTCTGCGTTCGCAGTTTTCTTCTACGTGCGACAACGTCGTTTCATGCTGCGGCTAATTTCGGGATGCGAAGATAGCGAAGTACCCGATAATAGACTAACCCGAATACAACGTCGATGATCATTCCCGGCAAAAGGAAAGAGAACAGTTCTGCCGGCATCGGTGCAGCAACTGCGGCGTAGGCGAAAACGCATCCCATGGTGATCTTTGCCCACACGAGGATGACTACCATGCTGTGGGAGTCGCGTAAGTGTCTCGCCACGGAAAATTGAAACACGCCGAAAAAAAAGATCGACATCAAGTTGAAGTAGATGAAAACCGGGTATCGCGGCATCTCGATCTTGAGCATGGCGGGGAGTGAATCAATCAGAAAAAACATGCCGGCCGCTGTTACAAAATTCCAACCGCTGCCGACGTAGAAAACAACGCGGTATAGTTTGTCCGATTCCATGATGCCTCCTATCGATTGAGAAAGACGTTCTACAAGCACGCTATATTTTCAACGTGAACGCAAATATCGTTTCTTTGCCGACTTCGCTTTGCACTCGCACAGACGTTTGGTGCGCTTCGAGAATATGCTTGACGATGGCAAGCCCAAGTCCCGTGCCGCCGACCTCGCGCGAACGGTCTTTGTCGATGCGATAGAACCGTTCAAACAATCTCGGCAGATGTTCGGCGGCAATGCCGGCGCCGGTGTTGCGAACGGCAATCTCGACTTCTCCATTCAGTTTGGCTGCGCGAACAAGGACCGAACCGCTTGGCACATTGTACTTGATGGCGTTATCCACGAGATTGGCCATGACCTGACGCAGGCGTTCTTTATCGCCGAAGACTTCCGCCGTGTCGTCGAGTTCCGACTTCAGAGCAAGCGTAATGCCTTTGCTCTTTGCCAGCTTCGCATAGTCTTCCACCACGCCGCGGAGGAATTCGTTCAGCCGAAAGTACCGCAGACTCATTTTCATCTCACCCGATTCGATGCGTGAGATATCGATGAGGTCTTCGAGCAGCAGGTTGAGCCGCTGCGCGAGGTCCAGCGCCTTGCCGAGGAAGGTTCGGTTGACGGCTGGGTAATCCACTGCGCCGTCGATAAGCGTTTCGATATACCCTTGCAAGGAGAAGAGCGGCGTGCGCAGTTCGTGCGAAACGTTGCCGAGAAATTCTGCGCGGAATCGTTCGAGCTTCCGGAGCTGCGCAATGTCGGCATTGAGCTTGGCAACTAATTCATTCACGGCGTGCGCCACTTTTCCCACTTCATCTTCCGACCGCACTTCAATGCGCCGCGCCAGGTCGCCGCTCCGGATTGCTTCAGCCTCTTTGGCGATCGATACTAACGGCCGGGCCACGGCGCGTGAAACAAATGCGCTCACCAAAAGCACGAGCACGATCACGCCGCTTCCGGCGATAGCAATGTTCCACCGAATGTCGGTGTGCAGTTGTTGCACCTCCTCAAG
>JACRFF010000243.1 GCA_016218005.1 Ignavibacteriales bacterium | reverse complement strand
TTCAATCCACGCGCCCACGCGGGGCGCGACTGTTACTTCATTTCATACTGCTACCACAATGGTTGTGGGCTTTCAAAATGCTCAACGAGCTATGTCAAAGAACATTGATCTCGCCAAAACTCCCAATCCTTCATTCCGAACGAATTTCCCCACGCTAACCTACCGGACATTCTCTGTATGCTTCGGTTAGCGGGACAACAATCACACGATCATGGTATCTTCAACGCCCTGTATTTCTCCGGTCCCATAGTGTTCAACTCTTCGCTGCCAATTCGATCCCAAAAAATAAAACCGCAGACTATCTTCCTCCGCGTTATACAGCTTCAACAACTCCGCTTTGAGCATCTCCCATTGCGCAGGGTCAACATTGCATTCGTACACGGAGTTTTGCACTCTCAATCCGTAATCAAGACAAACCTCCGAAATCTTCCGCAGACGCGTAACTCCGCTCGGCGTTTTCGTTGATACGTCGTAACTGACGAGCACCATCATACCGACCTCACTTCAGATAAAACGGTGGATACTCCGGAATATCCCCGCGGATGTACCGCGCAAGCAACTGCGCCTGTACGTGCGGCACCAATCCGATCGTCATCTTCTCGCCAAGAAACGGATGGGCAATCTCCTCCTGTTTCCGTTTCTGGTACGCGCCCAACAGCGTTTTTCTTGCTTCGTCGGACATTCGCACCTCTCCCGATTCACGAATCTCAAAATCTTTCTTTGTTACCTGTTTCAGATTTACAAGATTCAACATAATTCGGTCGCCAAGGTACGCTCGAAACTCTTCCATCATATCCAACGCAAGACTCGGCCTGCCGGACCGTACTTGATGAAGAAATCCAACCTGCGGATCCAACCCCGTTGTTTCCAACGCAGAGCGAACATCGTTCGCCAGAATCGCGTACAGAAACGAGAGCAATGCGTTTGCAGGGTCTAATGGCGGACGCTTTGACCTCTGCGTAAACGTAAAGTCCTCCTGTTGCGCGGTGATCAACGATCCCAAGACACCAAAATAAATGTTCGCGCATTCTCCCTCGTAGCCGCGTAGTTCATCAAGCGTGACCGACTTTTGAATGTCCGGCAATCGGTTCCCCATTGTCGCCGTGGCAGATGCTACTGAGTCTGAGCAATCATCCGGATGATTGCGCTGATGCCTCTGGAGCAAACTGCGATAGTTTGCCACCTTCGCCGCAATGATCGGTCGTGCAATCTTGAGCGATTCTAGTTCGTTGTCTGCAAGAGCATACTGCGCCTTTCGCAGCAACACATTTCCTTGCTGGGCTCCTTGCACCCTCGCCAGAAACTTGCCGTGTTCCGTCAGATAACTGATGCCGACATTATTCTCGGCACAAAACGCCATCAACGGCGGCGAGAGCGCTTTGAATCCAAAGCAGACAATGTTCTCGATCGAGTGAACGGGGGCTTGAAAAACCTTTTCGTTGTTCACCTCAACGACAAACGTTTCGCGCTCCTTGCGAACGTACGCATCATCCGACGTGATGTAGAGTGTGTTGAGATGTTTTTTCATGGTTGATACAATTGATTGATGTAAGCCGTCAGCTTCCGTTGATTCATCGCCTTTGGAAGGCACAGCGACTCCAACGAACAGCTACGACATTTTGCAGAATATTCGGCAACCGGAACTCCCTGGGTCGAAACGATCTCCCGCACAGCAATAACGATCTCCTCTGTTTGTTGCCGCAGGACATCATTCAACTCCACAACGGTACGCCTCCGCACTTTGCCGTAGAAGAATGCCCCTCGTTGAATCGTGGTGTTCATCATCTCTTCCAGACACAGCGCCTGAGCGCACAACTGCACCTTGTCGCTGATATCCTCCTTCGGTTCGCCCGCTTTAAATTCAACAGGCATGATCTCGTCGCCGGACTTGCCGTCCTTGAATTCCACCACATCCGCCCGCCCTACAATTCCCAATCGGAATGAATGAATCCGTAATCCACGCACTGTCTTCGTCGTGCCGCGTGTTTCATACGTATCGGTATCGACCTTCTCGTGCAGGATTTCTCCGCGCACGGTAAAGACATTGTCGTGCCACGCATCGTCCACGTAAATCAATCCGCACTGCCGCGGACAAAAGACATAGTGCTGTAACGCGCTGAGTTGAATGAAGTCGTCTTCGGTGAATGTCGAACTTGACAAGTTTAATATCCTTTTCGTATCTTGACTCTAAGATTCAACGGACATTTGCCATGAACTTTCGTATCGAATTCGAACAGGAACAAGACGGACGATGGATCGGCGAGGTTGTCGACATCCCCGGGGTGCTCGTGTACGGCAAGACCCGTGAGGAAGCGATGCTGAAGGCCCAAGCTCTCGCATTGCGCGTCCTCGCAGAGAGAATAGACCTTGGCGAGGTTTCCTCAATGCCCATGACGATCTCCTTCCTCGCCGCATGAATCAATGGTCGTCGCAGAAAGTACGCCGCGTTCTGGCCGCACTGCTTCGCATTGGCTGGACCCTTAAGCGCGAAACCGCTGGCTCCCACAAGATACTCTCCCGCCCCGGTTGGCCCGATTATGTTTTTAGCTTTCACGATAAAGAGGAAATAGGTCCCAGAATGCTCGCCCGTGTTGCCAAGCATACTGGCCTCACACCGAACGATCTGTAGTCCAAGCTGTTTATTGCAGCGCCGGGTATTCCATTGTAAATCAACGCGCATTGCCGCGGACAGAACACGTAATGTTGTAACGCGCTGAGTTGCCCACCGTTGGCGGGTGCGATGAAATTGTCTTCGGTGTACATAATCATGATTTGGTAGGACAATCATTCTTGATTGTCCTCATCGGTCAACCACGAATGGTTGATCTACCCGCATATTCTCTCGTTGTAAAACCAACCGACATACCTCGACGGGTCATCGGCAATCCCCTTCTTCAACGGATTGTTATACATATAATGCAATTTCTTATCGAACTCTTTGGCATCACGTACAATGCGGTCGAATGATTCATGTTGCCAGACTGTTCCAGTTGCGTTCCGATGCGCGTTGATCTTATGAGCAGAGACGCCTTTAATACCGCTCATAACACGGCTCAACGTGTACGCATGTTTCGGTTGAATAAGAAGATGAACATGATCCGGCATCACCATAGCGGCGTAGCAATCGTAGAATTTACCATCTCCCTCTTTGATGTGATCCAATACCATTCGCCGCTCCATTTCATCGAAGACAGTTCGCTTCGCTCGAAAGGTTACGAAGTAGATGGAACCTTCGAATGTCCAATGCGGCAAATGCCGCCGTGTTATTTTTAATTCAGACATAGAGAACAATCATTCCTGATTGTCCATGTTGGCTTGTCCGTCAACGTCAACCATGAATGTTAAC
>JACRFF010000239.1 GCA_016218005.1 Ignavibacteriales bacterium | reverse complement strand
GTTTGAAGTTACCGACCGCATTCGCGTCTATCACAAATCCACCGATAGATTGACCGTTGCGCTCCACAAGCTGTCGGGATATGTGAAGCAAGAAACTCTTGCTGTGGAGATAGTCGACCTCGAGAATGCGAATGGCGGTATTGAGGTTGTCAAAGATGACATCAACGGCGAGGCGACGGAAGTTGCAGTTCAACGGATTTAGTGTATATTAGCTCCACCTCAAATGGAACGCTGTACGAAGACAAGAGGGGGAAAAAACATGAGAAAAAAAATAGCGAAGAAAACTGCGGCACGAAAGCCTGCAAAGAAAACGTCGGCGTCGAAAAAATCCGCGTCGGCAAGACCTAAGGCAAAGCCCGCTGCTTCCAGAGCGCCTGTGCGCAAGGGGTTCAGAAAGTCCGATCTCAATTACTTCAAGCAGATCATTCTCAACAAGCGGAAAGAAATTCTGGAAGAATTGGAATCGTTGAAGTCGACGATGATGGACGACCAAACCGGTGAGTACGTAACGGAGAACTCCACCTATTCGCTCCACATGGAACAAGGCACGGATGCGATGGAGCGGGAGAAGCTCTTCCTGTTTGCGTCGCGGGAAGGGAAGTTTCTGAACTATTTAGATGACGCCTTGAAGCGCATCGAAAATGGCACGTACGGTTTTTGCACGGAATGCGGCAACCTCATCGACAAAGAGCGGCTTGAAGCTGTGCCGCACACGCAGCAATGCGTGGATTGCAAACTCAAGAAATCGAAGTAGAAACAGGTCGACGTGCGAATTCTGTATGTAACGCTGTTGGTGGTGGTGGTTGACCAGGTCTCCAAACTGCTGGTCAAGGGCTTCTGGATTCCCTCTCTCAATATGTACCACGCCGGGATGCAGCTCGGCGAAAGCATACCGCTCATCGGGAATTTTTTCCGGCTTACCTTCATCGAAAATCCGGGCATGGCGTTCGGCATCGATCTCGGCGGAAAAATCTTTCTGACGGGATTTTCCTTTCTGGCCAGTCTGGGCATCCTCTATTACTTGTTCAAGATTCGCCGCGAAGGGGTGGGCATTCGCTTCTCGCTGGCGATGATCCTCGGCGGCGCCATCGGCAATCTGATTGACCGCATTTTCTACGGCCTCCTTTTTGGCGAAGGAGCGTTGTTCTACGGCAAGGTGGTCGATTTTTTTGACGTAGATTTTGTGCACATCAACTTGTTCGGTTATCAACTCAACAGGTTTCCCATCTTCAACGTTGCGGATTCTTGCGTTACCATCGGCGTACTATTGATGCTCTTTTTCCATCGAGAATTTTCCGGCGACGAACAACTCCACAAAAGTGGAGAAGCACAACCGGTGGGGAATGGGGCGGCTTCAGATCTTCATCCTTCCGGCGAGCCGCATTCCTAACGCGCATATTGTGAACGACGTTCCGCTATGACGACCGAATCCGTGAGCGAAGAACGGGAACGGCTCCGCATCCGCGCCGCAGCAGGGCAAGGCAAGGTGCGGCTTGACGTTTTCCTCTCGCGCCAAATCGAAAATGCCACACGCAGCAAAGTGCAGCAGGCGATTCAAGCCGGCGCTGTTCTTGTGAACGGCCGAAAGGCGAAATCCAGCTACCTTGTCCAGCCGGAAGACCTCATCGAGGTTACATTGCCGCGTCCCCCGCGGACGGACGCTCAACCCGAAAACATCCCCCTCAATATTGTTTATGAGGATGATGTTCTGATCGTGGTGAACAAGCCGGCAGGCATGGTCGTTCATCCGGCGTACGGTAACTATACCGGCACATTAGTGAATGCGTTGCTCTATCATTACAATCAACTTTCCCATGCCGGCGATGCTTTAAGACCCGGCATCGTTCATCGGCTCGACAAGGAGACAAGCGGTTTGCTGGTGGTGGCGAAATCCGATGCCGCGCACGCGTTTCTTGCCCGGCAGTTTGCCAAGCGTTCTATCGAGCGTGAATACTGGGCGTTGGTGTGGGGAAAATTCAGGTCGGTGAAGGGAACCATTGAAGCGAATCTTGCGCGCAGCAAGAAAGACCGGACGAAAGTTGCCGTGTCGAAGGAAGGCAAGCATGCCGTTACAGAGTACGAAGTGCAGAAGCAGTTTGGTTTTCTTTCGTTGGTGAAGTTACATCTTCACACCGGACGCACACATCAAATTCGCGTTCACCTTGGGCACATCGGTCATCCCGTCTTTGGCGACCCGACCTACGGCGGCCGCAGTAACACGTGGGGTGGCTTGGAAGGGAAGAAGGCGCAACACGCCGCAAATCTTTTGAAATTGATTTCTCGTCAAGCGCTGCACGCGAAGACGATTGGGTTTGTCCATCCCGCCACAAAAGAAAAGGTCAGGTTTGAATCTGACCTTCCCGAAGATTTCCGTGCCGTGTTAGCAAAACTCTCAACTCAACCAGCCGGCTCCACCTAATCTCTTTTTCTTTGGACTTCATCGCGTCGAGGCTGGGGAGCCGAATTTGTTCTGTTCGATGGAGTTTCTCGGACTACCGGCGGGGCCGGTCGCTGACGCTCCAGCAATGGCCGGCCTTCCGTTGTTCTTCCCTTATCAATGTTTTGAGGAAGCGGTTGATTGTTCCGGCGATCATCGAATCGAAACTCGTGCGGTTGCTGACGGAACTGGTTCGGATTTCTGCCGCGCCGCACATCCGGAGTTGAAGGCGCCGGCATTGGTGAAGGAATTTCATGCCGAGGCATGGTGTTCCGGTCATTTGAAGGAGGTCGGCCTGCATTGCCCTCGCGCGGATTTGCGTTACGACCGTCTTGCCCGTCTCGGCGTTTTACCTCTTCTTGATTAAATCTTGAATCTTGCCTCTCGTTTTCCATCGAACGTGGAACCTTATCGGTCTCCCACGAGATCCTACGAGTGCCGCGCGTTACGCGAGGTGGGTCATCGCTTCTACTGAATTCCTCACGCGACGGTCGAAATGCTTCAATACGGCTTCGGCCGTCTATGGGATTACGGACGATTGTTTCCTGACGCGGTTCTCTCGTCGAACGAATCTCCATCGGGTCGAGTCTTCCAGCTCCTTGGCGTTCCAAGAAACTGCGATCGACTCCGCGATTGATCATACGGTCACGATCGACTTCATATGTCGCTCCACTTCGCGTTACGCCTACTAAGCGGCGCGCGCGCTCTTCACCTACCACGTCGCGGTATCGAATGACAGTACCGAACCGATGGCAAGGGATGAAACTCCAGTAATGGTGCGGCGTCAACCAGTGTGTCGTGTATCGAATTCCCACTGAAAATGTAAAGACGGCGTACGGCGGCAATGGCGCCCAGCCGACGTAATCGTCATTGTAACGCCACTCGACCCAAGCCGGTCCCCACGTTTCATCAGGAATCCATATCCAACCATAGTAGTCGTCGAAGTACCATCTTCCGTAATGAAACGTTGCCCATCCGAATGGCTCGTACGAAATCCAATACCACCCATAATCAGTCCAAGCCCACCGGCCTTCAACATACGGTCGCCATCCCGGACGAATGTGCAAAGGCCGCCAGACAATCACGCCATCGACTTCAAGCCATTGGCCGTAGGGAGCGAGTGAAGAATAGAATGCACCATATCCACCCTCGGACGGTCGCGGCATGTTGGGTGTAGCTTCAAGCGGCTGGATTGAAAGAAGTATTCCCGCGCCGATAATACATAGAGTCGTAGTTTTCATGGTATCTCTCCTGCATCCTACTAAATTTAGGTGCAAGCCCTATGCCAAAAAGACGGCGTAGAATTCACAAAATAGGATAATGAGATTTCAGAGAGTGTCTGAGGTACTAAACACGCTGGGCGGCAGAAAGGACAATTGCGCCTTGCTTCGGGAGCGAAAAAAAGCGACAATGCGCAGGGTAAGACGCCGACCATGAGACTCCACCACTTCTTCGAACACGTGCGAAGAATTCTCATCGTTGCCACAAGTTTGGCAGCATGTTATGCGCCATTGATTGCGCAATGGAAATCCATTGGAGCATTCAGTTCCTTCTCTCCGGTATCGAAATCAAGTTACGAATTTGTCGCTGCGCAAGGAAAGGTTCAGATTTCATTTCTTGCCGAGGATGTTGTGCGAATTCGCGCGACCAACCGTTCGGCATTTCTGCCCGACCAATCCGTTGCGGTGGCACAACGCGATTGGATGCCGGTTGACGTCGGCGTGCGCGAACTTCCCGCAGAAATTCGGCTTACATCTCGGCAACTTGTGGTCGTTGTAAAAAAGAACCCGATTCGGCTTTCCTTCCTCGATTTCCTCGGCAACACGATCACTGAAGATGATTCCAGCAAAGGTATGATGTGGGATGGTGATGAGGGAAGAGTGTGGAAGATGAAGCCGCCCGATGAGTACTACTACGGGCTGGGTGAGAAGGCGGGAAGATTTGCTCGCAACGACAAATCGTATTCAATGTGGAATAGCGACGTCCCTGCGTATGGAGCCGACACCGATCCATTATATCAGTCAATACCGTTTTTCTATGGTGTAAGGAAGGGGAGGGCGTACGGCGTCTTCTTCGACAATACATTTTGGTCGTCCTTTGAGTTCGGCAAAGAAGCTCGCGATCGATATTCTTTCGGCGCTCTTGGCGGAGAAATCAATTACTACTTTTTTGCCGGCTCGAAGCCGCAGCAAGTGCTTTCACGATTTACGGAGTTGGTCGGTCGCATGCCGCTTCCTCCCAAGTGGTCGCTCGGATACCAACAGTGCAGATGGAGCTACACACCGGAAAGCCGCGTTCGGGAAATTGCAAAGAACTTTCGCGACCGCAATATCCCGTGCGACGCTATCTATCTGGACATTGACTACATGGAGGGATATCGCATCTTCACGTTCAACCAAAAGAATTTTCCCCAGCCCAAGCAATTGATTTCGGATCTGGCGAGGAACGGATTCAAGATTGTGGTAATCGTTGATCCCGGCATCAAGGCGGATTCGACGTATCACGCATTTCAATCCGGCATAAAGCAGAACGTGTTTCTCACGCATCCTTCCGGAAAGTTGTATCTCGGCAAGGTGTGGCCGGGGGTCTGTGCCTTTCCGGATTTCTCCCATCCTACGGCGCGAACGTGGTGGGGGGAAAACTTCAAAGTGCTGATCGATGCCGGCGTTCGGGGATTCTGGAATGACATGAACGAGCCGTCGGTTTTTGATGTTCCTACAAAAACCGTTGATCTTGATGTGAAACACTATGACGACGGAAACTGGACGCCGCACGTAAAGAACCACAACACGTACGGTATGCTGATGACTCAGGCAACGTATGAAGGTGTCCGCAAGCTTCGTCCGGACGAACGACCGTTTGTTTTGACACGAGCGTCATACGCCGGCGGCTGGAAATACTCGAGCGCGTGGACAGGCGATAATGTTTCATCGTGGGACCATCTCGCGATGGCGCTCTCGATGTGTCTCGGCATAAGCATGTCCGGGCAGCCATTTGTTGGGTCGGATATCGGAGGTTTCATCGGAACGCCGAGCGGCGAGTTGATGGCTCGATGGCTGCAACTCGGCGTGTTTACTCCATTGATGCGTGCCCATTCGGTCATCAACTCCATCAATAAAGAACCGTGGGAATTTGGAACGGAGTTCGAGCAGATCAATCGTGAAACGATTCGCTTGCGCTATCGTTTTTTGCCGTACATTTATACAACGATGGTTCGCGCATCGCAAAAAGGCGTGCCGGCGATGCAACCGCTCGTCTTTGCGTATCCAGACGATGCAAGGTTTGCTGAAAACGATACGGAATTCATGTTTGGAGATGATGTGCTGGTAGCGCCGGTGTTGTGGCCCGGAATGAAAGAGCGTGCATTGCAATTGCCGCAAGGCGCTTGGTATGATTTCTGGACGAACACAAGATACGAAGGGGGCCGAAGCATAAAAGTTGACGCGCCGCCAGATCGATTGCCTCTGTTCGTGCGCGCGGGCGCCATCATTCCGATGCAAGCCTCGAAAAATTTTGTCGGCGAGTTTCCTTCGCGGCCGGTTACACTTCAAGTCTACCCATCGACCGAAGGAACATCGCAGTTCTATGATGATGACGGCATCTCCTTTCAATATGAGAAAGGGAAATACTTCAAGCGAAAGGTCGAACAGACTGCAACGCCGGGTCGTCTTTCAATTAAGCTTTCCGAGGCCGAGGGAACATATGTTCCGCTAAGGAAAACTGTGCTGCTGGCGGTTGTAGACGTGAATAGCGAGCCAAAGCAAGTTCGGTGGAATTCGCAGAGTCTCTCCCGAGCAAAATTGAACGACGTGTTTGCAGAACAACAAGGCTGGGCGTTCGACTTTGAAAAGAAAATCCTGTTCATTTCTATCGCTGAGTCGCGAGAGACATCAACGTACGAGATTACGTGGAAGTAGTTACCGCACATTTGGGAACAAGAGAGGAGAGTACATATGTTATTACATCATAAGTTCATCGAAACGGCAAAGCAATATGGCAACAAGCTTGCCATTGTCGACCGCACGACGAATCGAAGAATTACGTACGCGCGGGCGCTGATTGCATCATTGATTCTATCGGAGAAGTTGAAGAAGTATGACCCGGGATTCATTGGGATCATGATACCTACTTCTGCTGGCTGTCTTCTGACAATGTTGGCGGCGTTAATGAGCGGCAGAACACCGGTGATGATCAACTACTCCACCGGCGCGGCGCAGAATGCCGAGTTTGGACAAAAGAAATGCGACTTCAAAACGATCATCACTTCGCGGGCGCTTTTGGAAAAGATCAACTGCCGGATTGTTCCCGGCATGGTCTTCATCGAAGATATAATGAATGAGATCACAGTGTATGACAAACTCTCAGCGGCAGTAAAGTCAAAACTTTCGGCGGGGATGATTCAGTCGCGGGTGGCCGCCGGCAACGGTGATGACAACTTGGTCGTTCTGTTTACCAGTGGGAGTGAGAAGGATCCCAAGGCGGTTCAACTCACCCATCACAATATCGAATCGAATATCCGGAGTCTCACACAAGCATACGGGCTTCGCGCTGATGATATTTTCCTTGGCAACCTGCCGTACTTCCACGTGTTTGGGCAAACCGCCAATGCATGGGCTCCGTTGTATCTTGGCATGACGGTGGTAACCTATGCCAATCCTCTTGACTTCAAGACGATCTGCGATATTGTGCGAGAGGAAAAATGTACGTTGGTTGCCGGCACGCCGAGTTTCTTCTGGGGATATCTGCATAAATCTCAACCGGGTGATTTTGAGAGCGCAAGAATTATCTTGACGGGAGCCGACAAATGTCCGGATGCGCTTCGAAAAGGATTCATGGAGAAGCACGGCAAGGTTTTGCTTGAAGCCTATGGAACAACAGAAACCAGCCCTGCTATTACCATCAACACCTCTGGAAACAATAAGCCGGGAAGTGTCGGCAGACCCATTCCGGACGTGCAGGTGCGCGTTGAAAACTATGAGACGGGAGAAGGATGCAAGACAGGAGAGATCGGCAAGATTCTCGTCAAGGGTCCGAACGTTATGAAGGGTTACTTCGATGATTTTGAACAGACCTCACTGGCCATTCGGCATGGATGGTACGATACCGGCGACATGGGGTGGATGGATGAGGACGGATATCTTTGGCATGTTGGAAGATTGAAAAGATTCATGAAGGTTGGCGGCGAGATGGTTTCACTCATCAAGGTTGAAGATGTTCTGGAAAAATTTCTCCCGCCCGATACGGAATGCTGTGTCGTTGAGATTCCTGACGCTCTCAAAGGCGCGCGAATCGTTGCGGCAATAACTAACAAGATTGACGAGAAGGCGATATTGAAGAGTATGAGTGAGCATCTGCCCAATATCGCGTTGCCGAAGCATTTCATCCATATGCCGGAACTGCCGAAGATGGGAAGTGGAAAGATTGATTTCCGAAAAGTAACGGATATGGTTCGTGATTTGGTGCGTGAAAAAGTCTGACTTATGTCGTGAGCAGTTACATCCTAGTTTTTTGCGTTGACTTTCCCTGCTTTTTGGAGTACATTTACCAATCAAGAGATCAATACAGTCGTTATTCTAAGGAGATAAAGTGCAGTCTTCCCCCAAAACAAAGTTTTTCACGATACACGACAATGAGAGAAAGTGGTTTCTTGTCGATGCTGAGGGAAAAACTCTCGGCAGGATAGCTTCGCAAGTAGCCAAAATTCTACGGGGAAAGCACAAGCCCACGTTCACGCCCAATTCGGATAGCGGAGATTTTGTTGTTGTGGTAAACGCAGAAAAAGTCCAAGTCACCGGAAAACGCGTGGAGTTGAAAGAGCTTTTTCATAACACAGGCTATCCCGGTGGGGCAAGGTTTGAATCCTTCTCGGATCTTCTCAAAACGAGACCTGAGTACGTTATTGAACACGCGGTAAAGGGTATGATTCCCAAGAACAGACTTGGCCGCCAAATTGGCAAGAAGCTCAAGGTGTACCGAGGAACAAGTCATCCGCATCAGGCCCAACAACCGGAACCACTACCACTGTAGGAATGGGAAGACGTTATGGCGAGAATTATTAAAGTAGGTCGGCGAAAAGAAGCAGTTGCGCGAGCAACGGTGAAAGAGGGATCAGGCAAGGTTCTCATCAATGGACGAGACATTGAATCGTATTTTCCACTGGAAACCCAGCGGTCCGAAGTGCTAAAACCATTTCGCGTAACCGAAACGTTAGGAAGATATGATGCGCAGATACGTGCCGTTGGGGGCGGTCTATCAGGACAAGCTGGCGCAATCAAGTTGGCCATTGCAAGGTACTTGGTGGCCATGGATGAAGACCTCCGCGGCGTCCTCCGACAAAACAACCTCTTGACCCGCGACCCTCGGATGGTAGAGCGGAAAAAATACGGACAAAAGAAAGCTCGGAAGAGATTCCAATTCTCGAAGAGATAATGTTTCAATCGACCGCAAGGTAGCGGTCAATATATATCAATCATATTCTCCGATTCGACCGGCAGTGTTTCAATTGCCTAGTGCGTTGAGATTCCGGAAGAAGAAGACGAGAGTAGCAGACTAACTGAAAGGATACACAATGCCTCGCGTTGAACTCGAAGCGCTGCTTCAATCGGGTGCTCACTTCGGGCACTTGACCCGCCGCTGGAATCCCAAAATGAAACCGTACATCTTCATGGAGAAGAACGGGATTCATATCATTGACCTCAAGAAAACTCAGGAACTTCTCGACTCTGCCGCCAATGCGGTTTCCAACATCATTGCAGAGGGGAAGAAACCATTGTTTGTCGGTACGAAACCTCAGGCGCAAGATGTCGTCCGCGAAGAAGCGCACCGATGCAGTGCGTTCTACGCCACGGAACGCTGGCTTGGCGGCATGCTGACCAACTTTGCGACAATCCGAAAAAGCGTGAAGCGGTTGACGAACATCGAAAAAATGGAGACCGACGGTACTTTTGAGAAGATTACGAAAAAGGAACGATTGTTCCTTACGCGCGAGAAGGACAAGTTGCAGGAAGTACTCTCGGGTGTGGTTGATATGTCTCGGCTGCCCGGCGTGTTGTATGTTGTCGATATCAAGAAAGAACAAATTGCCGTCAAGGAAGCGAAGCGATTAGGCATCCCCGTCATCGCCATTGTTGATACCAACACGGACCCGGAGTCGGTTGATTATCCAATCCCGGCAAATGACGATGCGCTGAAGTCGGTGCAACTTATTACCAAAGTCATTGCGGATGCAGTCATCGAGGGCAACCAGCGGGTGGCCGCGAAGCGTGCAGAGGAAGCTGCATCGAAGTCGCGGGAATCAACCGACGAAGCCCAAGAAAAGAACTAACGACGCGAAGACGAAAGAATTTTATGGCTGAAATTACTACCGAACTTGTCAAAAAGCTGCGCGAGAAAACCGGCGCTGGCATGATGGATTGCAAGCGTGCATTGGAGGAAGGTAAAGGCGACATGGATGCCGCCATCGATTATCTCCGCAAGAAAGGGGCGGCGACCGCCGCGAAACGCGCAGACAAAGAAACCAATCAAGGCGTTGTCGAATCATACATCCACGCTGGCGGAAGAATCGGTACGATGGTTGAATTGAATTGCGAAACCGATTTTGTTGCGAAGACTCCCGGTTTCAAGCAGCTGGCCCACGATATCGCCATGCAAATTGCCGCTATGGCGCCGCTGTACATTTCGCGCGAACATATTGAACTGACGACGTTGAGCAAGGAAGTAGATATCTACAAGGCTCAAGCCATGAATGAAGGCAAGCCCGCGGCCATCGCGGAAAAAATTGCGCATGGCCGTCTTGAAAAATTCTATCAAGAAGTCGTTTTGCTCGAGCAAAGTTTTATCAAAGATTCCGGCAAGACGATCAAAGACTTGATCGATGAAGAGATTGCCAAGGTGGGCGAGCGTATTTCCATCCGGCGATTTATTCGCTATCATCTCGGAGAGGCGACAAACTAATTTCCAACTGAAATCCCGCCCCGATAAGTCGGGGCGGGATTTTTTTTGGCGGAGGAGGCAACAATGGCAGAACTAAAATTCAAACGTATTCTCCTGAAGCTCAGCGGTGAAGCGTTGATGGGCGATAAGGAATACGGTATCGACTCAGCCGTTGTCAATCGCTATGCCGAAGAAATCAAGTCGGTGAAAGAGCTTGGGTGCCAAATCGGAATCGTCATCGGCGGCGGGAATATCTATCGAGGCGTCGAGGATTCAACGGACGGAATCGACAAGGT
>JACRFF010000238.1 GCA_016218005.1 Ignavibacteriales bacterium | reverse complement strand
CGATGATGGGGGGCGAAGTAGTCAAGCGCAGGAAATGGATCTCGACCGTTTGGATTGTCGTCGGCTCCGCAATTCTTGGATGGTTCTTCTCCATGTTGCCGTTGTAGATGCTTAAGAATGTGGATGCTCAGTGATGGAATCCCAACGAACGCATAACGGGGCGCGGGAACGACAGCCGGTGGTCTGATACTGTGAAGGTGACCAAAAAGTTTAAGTTGTCATTCTGCTTCTTTTGGGGACAGCCTCACTAACGTTGCGCCGCTTCGACACTTTTCACGACGTCGCAGAATGCTTCTGCCGCATACGCAATCTCTTCTCTTGTCGTCGATCGTCCCAGCGAAAAACGAACCGTAGCGCGCGCGGTCTGCATATCGCGTCCCATCGCCAGCAGAACGTGGGAGGCTTGCAAACTTCCGGATGTGCACGCCGACCCACTCGTCACCGCAACGCCGCGCAAATCCATTCCCATGATCAAGGCATCGCCGTCAAGTTTCCGGAGTGAACTATCGAAAGACACGCTCAGAATATTGGGCAAGCTGTGAGTGAAATCGCCATTGACGACAAGGTCGGGAAATTGTTTCTGAATTCTCGCAAGAAGCTCCTGACGCAAATTCCCAAGCCGTGGAGATTCTGTTTCTAAGATCGTATAACACAGTTCAACCGCACGCGCAAATCCAACGGCGCCGGCAACGTTTTCTGTTCCCGCACGACGCTTGCTTTCTTGCGCTCCTCCACGCAAGAGCGATTCAATCTTTGTTCCCTTCCGAATGTACGTTGCACCAATTCCTTTCGGACCATAAATCTTGTGTGCCGAAAACGACAGCACGTCGACCGGCAGCGAGCGCACATCGATGGGAAGCTTGCCCAAGGATTGCACGGCATCCGAATGGACGAGAATGCCTTTCGCGCGCGCCAACGCTCCAATTTCCTCGATGGCTTGAATTGTTCCGACCTCATTGTTCGCGTGCATCACCGAAATCAAACACGTATCGGCATCAAGAGCTTTTCCGGCGGCAGCCAGAGCGACACGACCCAATCGGTCAACGGGAAGAACCGTCAATCGCGCACCGAGGGATTTGAGGTGCTCGGCTGTTTCTAATACGGCGTGATGCTCGATGGCAGAAATGACGACATGATTCTTGCCAGACTCCCGCGCCGCCAAGAACACCCCCGTCAGCGCGTGGTTGTCGGATTCCGTGCCGCCGCTGTTGAAGTACACTTCATCAAACGACGCTCCGATATGGCGCGCAATCCGTTCTCGGCTCTCTTCCAACGCGCGCTTTGCTTCCCTGCCGAAACCATGGATAGATGAAGCATTACCGAATGCTTCGGTAAGAAACAAACGCATCGCTTCGAACACTTCAGGCGCCAGCGGCGTGGTAGCGCTATGGTCAAGATAGACTCGTTTCATTGAATCGAATATAATGAAAAAAGCCGACTCGAAACGAATCGGCTTTCTTCGACGCTCAACAATCCTGCCGTCATTGTGGCCGGCCAAATTTCCCTTCGCGCTCACGTGCAAGGTCGCGTAACATCTCGCGTATGTTTTGATTGAAGTTGCGCTCAAAAACAATGAACTCGGCAATCTGCTTTATCGACAGAACTTCTTTCAATTCCGTGAAAAACTTCGTGCGAACGTCGAGTAACTCGGATTCTGAATTGATCAACTGTTTGATCACTTTTTCAATTTCCGCGTCGCCGGCCTTGGTCCTGCCCATGGCTTGGAGCTGATCCACAAGAGCATTGCGTCTCTGGTTGAGTTCGCGGATCGACTCCGAATGCGTGTTGTAGCGTGAGAAAAACTTGATGGCAGTTTGTTCGTCAAGCTTCAACACTTCCATCAATTTGATTTTCTTATACGCTTCCACTCGTTGCATTGCAGGGCCTGGTCCGGGAGGCAACTGATCTTGCCCAAAGGCCGATATCAGAAACACAGGCAGCGCTAACATTGCCCATTTGAAGTGCTTCATTGGATTTCCCTTTCGCTAAGCCGTTCCAACAATTCGTTCACTTGATCATTGCTCAAATCGGAAAGTTCGTATTCCAAGGTAGAGGAAGAAAAGTCATTGGCTCCGCCCAAGGCGGACGGCTGTTCTTTCAAAGCCTTGTGGAGAATTTTGACCTGAGCACGATCATTCAACACGGATTCTGCGGCAACTTGATCAAGCGGGCGCATCATCGATGACTTCATGGCTTCATCGATGAGGACATCGATGGCTTCATCCGCCCTGACCGACTGCAGCACGGGCCGCAATGGATTCCGCTCCAAACCATTCTCCTCTTCTCCCAGACTCAGAAAAAGAATTCCAATTATCAATGCCAGCGATGCAAATGGAAACGCAAGCTTCGACCACACTATCCACCCTAACACCGGTTTGGGTTTCCCTTCCGCTATTCGACTGCGAACGCGAGGAAGAATGGTCGTAAAGTACACCCGAGGTATCGTTTCATGGGATGGTTGTCTGAGCGCATCGACTCCGATTTCAATTGAGCGGAGATCGTCGCGGCATTCCGGACACTCGGCAAGATGACGTTCCAGTCTTTCCCGGTCTTCCGCATCAAGACGGCCTGCCGCAAAATCAATCAGGCGAATGTTAGGATGTTCCGTGCGCACGGCGAATATGTTCCCCTATTTTTTTGACAGCGTGAAAGTAGTTTGCCTTCAATCCACCTACCGAAGTTCCCAAGAGCTTAGCGATCTCCTCGTAGGAAAGTTCGTCGTGGTAGCGCAAAAGAAAGACGGCTTTTTGCTTCTCGGGCAATAGTTTGACCGCTTCTTCAATAAGCTTCTGATTTTCATCTCGCTCGAGTCCGGCGTCTGGTGAATCATCGTCGACAGCCAGATGGTCAAACGAATCGTCAATGCGAAAAAAATCTCTTACTCGCTGCTTGCGTAAATGGTTCAGAGAAATATTGACCGCAATTCTGTACAACCACGTAAAAAGATTCGACTCACCACGGAAGCCTTTGAGTGATTCATACGCTTTGACAAATACTTCCTGCGTAATTTCGTCGGCATCATCGCGGTCATTGACAAATCGTTTTGCAAGCCAATAAATTCTTTCCTGATACCGCAGAACAATCTCATTGAAGGCCTGCTCGTGTCCGCTTTGGAAATCCTGCAGCAACTCAAGGTCGGTTCGGGCACTCATGCAAGACTATCGCTCTATTGTATTCGACACATTCTTGTGATAAACGTTTAATGATGTGGCACGACAACTGATGATAGTCTGCTCACTTTATCTTCGCCAATTTCTGGATGGCATCGACAGTTTTGCCATCCATAGCGTAAAATATCTTGTAAAAATAGACTCCGTTAGCAATTTCGCTTCCCTCTCGATCTCTGCCATCCCACCCGATTGCATTGAATCCGAGATGAAGTGTAGAAGAGAGAACATGAAGTTCTTGAATTGCTCGCCCGGCCACCGTGTAGATACGAATGCGCAGATCGTCCGGAATTCGGGAGCCTGAAAGATGAAATGTGAAGACCGTGTTGGCAGAAAACGGATTGGGGAAGTTCAACACGTTGAAGAGTTGCGAATTCCCCTCGACTCGAAATCTGACCACCTTTGCAGTCGTGTCGGCAGAATTTCCTGAGGCGTCTTGCACTTGTATCGACAATTCGTGTTCACCGTTCGCAAGCAAAGAATGGAGATGAATTTCCGCCTTCACTTGACCGTTGCCGGGAATGAAAGCGCTATCCGGAGTCGAACCCGAGAGAGCAATTCGCCTTCCATCAATGCTGACAACGGCGTTCGCTGGATTTGTCATCGGCAGCGGACTATTGTCATAAATCATCGCAACAATGTTGGGTGTTGTCGAGACATAGTCGCCATCAATAATGCGTTGGCCATCAAACGTAATATCCAACGAAGGACGCACGGTATCCCGACGAACAAAGAAGGCAAGCGAGTAGACGTTGTTCGCTTCATTGATTTCTTGAATTTTCTGCAAGGGATCTACGGACACGAGAATCGTGTTGGCCCCTGATTTACCGGCTGTGCCGAATGTAAACTTGAATTTGCCTGCCGATTCCGAGTTAATGGATGCCACTGTTTTCGTATCAATCGGTACCATGCCGTGTGCAGCGTCGGTGAGTGTTACAGTAACGGAATCGATTTGCCGTTTCGTAGGATTGAAGACGTCGACGGATATGTTCACCGGCGTACCCTCTAAGACCGAATCTGCGTCGAGCAAGACAGATTGATAATTCACAGCCAATTCTGCTGGCGGCAATACGGTGAGCACTGCATTGCGAAGCATTGGTGATGCACCAATGGCATCACGGAGAAACTCCCACACAAGTCTAACGAACGGGTATTTCGTCGCACTGAACTGGGAGAGATCAATAAGAGAATCTTGAGAGGACAAGATGAGCGTGTCCTCGATTCCCGTGGATGTGATTCCTAGAACCGTGGCCCCAAGCGATGCCCCTATCGGTACTGCTCGTTCATTCATAAGACTTATCCACTTCGAGGCCGGACCAATGAGTGTGGACGAGATGTTGCCTCGCGATTCCTTCACCAACAATGCGGTATCGATAATTGCTTTCCCATACGTTGAACGAACAAATGCTTCCTTCAGAGGAACCGCGTTTCCCTTCTTGCCAAAAAGCGCCCACGAATCTCGAAAGTCCAGACTGTCGATATACGAACTCCCCCATAGCTTGATTGCAGATCGAGCGTCTGCATTCAGATTGAGTGCCGCTTCATCGATAACCAACATAGCCACGAGAGTCAAGGTTGGCAATCCTTGGAGATACAAGGACAGGTTGACGGCATTTTGGGTCGAGGCAAACGTATCGAACGAGCGGATATCCTTAACCGAAAGATCTATACTATCGACCACCACAACCGTAATTCCTCTTCTTCCAAACGTGGACGTCAATACGTTCTTACCGTCGATTTCCACTGAGCCAAACGAGCCATCCAAGAAGCCGGAGGAAATAATTCTTACATTCTTGAAAGAACTGCTCAAATGTCCGCCCATAGACCGCTCGTACACGGTATTTTCAAAAACATTGCGGCTCCATTCGATTGAATCGCGGAGATCCCACTCCACTGCGGCGCTTGATGAGGTCAAAAACGTTCCCTGCGACATTGTGCCGCCTGAAAATCCGGCGCGCCAAAAGTACCGCTTGTTTACTTGCAGAGCACCAACATCAAACTTGGTGACAACCATACCAAGCGTGGTAACAAAGTGTTGCACAGAAGAAAAAGTGTTCGTTGTATCTAAGTCGAGATACACTGACGAAGCGGAAGAATTCGGCCGTCGTGTTGGGTTCAACAGAACAAACTCGGAACCGGAATAGTTCAATCCTGCGTGCGGCCGCAATTCCTTAAATGCCGAACTTCCTACCACAAACTTTATCGAAGCGGAATTATCAGAAAGGTCGCTCTCTGTCAGCAGACCTCCCGGATTGAGATTCACACTCACTTGGTGCTCGCCGGGTCTATCGACCGTGTTCGACTGGAAACGGAGCGTATCTGCCATCAGCGGAAGTTTTCGTATCAACGT
>JACRFF010000237.1 GCA_016218005.1 Ignavibacteriales bacterium | reverse complement strand
GCCTGCACACCTGCGTGCCGAAACATAAATGCACTTTGGCCTGCCTACCGGACAGGCAGGCGTGCAGGCACGAAGCCGCCCGCTCCGAATCGTCGGAGACGAGGCGAGAAGCTTCGTTTCGCATAGGCAGGCTCCTTCAGAATGACATTCTGCTTCTTTTTAGACAGCCTCTATTCTGGTGATGAAAAATAAAAAAAGTCGGTTCACCTTTCGATGAACCGACCTGAATATACGAAACACTCTGTTTACTTGCGGAAACGTGAGTTCGCTGCGCTTAATTCCGCGAACGTGCGGTCCGGATGAATTTTCTTTGCCCGTTCAAACAACACTTCTTCGGTCTCGGGGTGGTTCGGGTCTGGAATGCAGCAATCAACCGGACATACTGCGGCACATTGCTCTTGGTCGAAGTGCCCGACACATTCGGTGCACTTTTCCGGCACGATGTAATAGAAATCATTCGAAATGGCATCGTGCATCTGGCCGTTTAATTCCCACTGCGCGCCTCCTACGTAGATGGCCGTGTTCGGGCACTCGGGTTCACAGGCTCCACAATTGATGCACTCTTCAGTAATGAATGTCGACATGCTCGTCTCTCCTCGTCGCTAATAAAAAACGTTAAGTTGTTTTGGTATTGTTCACCGCCTAACACATCCTCCGATATTCGGAGCCACGCCATCAAAATGCTCGTGAAAGTATAACAAACACTCGCCGCAGATTCAAGAAGAAAGATGGACGGTCGTCTCCCAATAATGCGAACTACAAATAACGATGCTCGATGATTTTGCCGTTTTCGTAGACGTACAACAACGGCACGCCGGTGGGGATGTTCAGTTCGAGCACTTCTTCCTTCGACAGGTTGTCAAGTTGCATCACGATGGATCGTAGACTGTTGCCGTGTGCCGCAACAACGATATTTTTGCCGGCATAGACATCGGGTAAAATTTTGGCTTCAAAATACGGCAGCGTGCGCGCCGCGGTATCCTTCAAACTTTCGCTGACGCCATCTGGGTTTAATTCCGTCTTGTCCTTCGGCGGAGGAACGTCGTAGCTGCGCCGCCAAATTTTGAGCTGCGCTTCGCCGTACTTCCGTCCGATATCGGCCTTGTTCAATCCCTGCAGCGCACCGTAGTGTCGCTCGTTCAGCGCCTCGTCCCGCTCCAGTGGAAGATTTTTCTGGCCTGTGATCCCAAGAATGACCTCCAGTGTCTTGATGGCACGCTGAAGAACAGAGGTGTATCCTTTATCGAATCTGTAGCTCTTCAGTTTTTCGCCGGCGGAACGCGCCTCCTCTTCCCCTTTGGGTGAGAGAGGAATATCCACCCAGCCGGTGAAACGATTTTCCAGATTCCATTGCGATTCGCCGTGACGAACGAGGATGAGATTTGTTTTTGCCATGGTCCTGTTGATGAGTTTTTAGTTGCAAGTTGTGAATGTCGAGTCTGAGTGGTTCATTCGGGATGACGGAAGACTTTTTCCGCATCCATCATTTTTCTTTTCACTTTTTATTTGACGTTAAAGTACTTCGCTTCCGGGTGATGGAGAATGATGGCATCCGTGGACTGCTCTGGTTCCAGCATGAACTCCTCCGTCAGCTTAACACCAATTCGTTCGGGATTCAAGAGTTCGAATAACTTCGCGTGGTCTTCCAAATTCGGACACGCGGGATAGCCAAAACTGTAGCGCGAACCCTGATAACCTTGAGCAAACAATCGTTTCATCTCTTTTGCATCTTTGCCGGCGATGCCAAGTTCTTCCCGAATGCGTTTGTGCCATAATTCCGCCAGCGCTTCCGTCGCTTCCACGCTTAGACCGTGAAAGTAGAGATACCGTTGATACTCATGAGCTTCATACAGTTTCCGAGAATACTCCGATGCACGCGAACCCATCGTCACCATGTGAAACGCAACGACATCCGTGCGACCCGAACTGCGCGGAGCAAAAAAATCGGATAGGCAAAGAAAGCGGTCATCCTTTTGTCGCGGAAACGACAAACGCACGCGCTCAGACAACTGGGGATCGGGGATTTCTGATTTCAACGTTGTCGTGTCGTAAATGATCAGATCGTTGCCATCCGCATTGCACGGGAAGTAACCGTACACCACCTTCGGCTGGAGAAGTTGCTCTGCCTTTGCCTGTTTCTTCAGTTGATCCAATTCCGGATAGATTTTCGCATCAAGGAGTCGTTGGTACTCTTCTGCGGAAAACTTTCCCTTGGTAACACGCCATTGCCCGCGAATGAGCGCCACGTCATTGATGTACCGATAGATTTCATCGAGCGAAATGCTTTCAACAACCTTCGTTCCCCAGAACGGCGGCGTCGGAATCGGTGCATCCGTCCTGATGCTCGACTTCGTCTGCGTCCGAAGTTTTGCCTCGCCGTCTATCGCCATGGCGATCTTCGCCTCGGCACCAGTGAGAACTTCTTCATCATCAGGTTCGTCTATCTTCCCTCGTCTTTCGTTGTTCGTCTCTTCTGCTGTTATCTTCGCCATCAATCGCAGTCCGTCAAACGCATCGTTCGCATAGTACACGCTGCCTTCGTACACCGAGCGCAAATCTTGCTCAACGTATCGCCGTGTTAGTGCTGCGCCGCCGAGAATCACCGGCGTGGTAATGCGCTGCTCGTTCATCACTTCAAGATTTTCTTTCATAATAAGTGTCGACTTCACCAACAGACCGCTCATGCCGATGGCATCGGCCTTGTGCTCGGCGGCGGCGTGCAGCATCGTTTCCACCGGACACTTGATGCCGAGGTTTACCACGTTGTAGCCGTTGTTCGTCAGGATGATGTCGACAAGATTTTTTCCGATGTCGTGCACGTCTCCCTTGACCGTGGCGATGACCATCGTTCCCTTGCGGCCGGCTTCTTTCTTCTCCATGAACTGTTCAAGATAGCCAACCGCGGACTTCATCACCTCCGCCGATTGGAGAACAAACGGCAACTGCATCTGTCCGGAGCCAAACAATTCGCCCACGGCTTTCATTCCGTCCAGCAGAATCGTGTTGACGATATCCAGCGCAGAGTGTTTCTTGAGTGCATCGTCGAGGTCCGCATTCAATCCCACCCTATCGCCGTCGATAATGCGATTCTTCAGCCGCTCTTCGACCGTGCCGGCAGTGACCTTCTTCTCAACGGTTTCTTTCTTCTTGCCGGCATAGTGCGCCATCAATTCCGTCAACGGATCGAAAACAAGCTTCCGACTTTCTCCTTCGCCTTCGAACGTGCGTTCATCAAAGACCATCTGGCGGCATAGTTCTCTCGCCCGCTCATCGAGTTTGTAGAGCGGAACGATCTTCGAAGCGTGAACGATCGCCATGTCGAGTCCGGCTTGAACCGCATAGTGCAGGAAGACGCTGTTCAGCGCGTGGCGCACCGCAGGAGAAAGTCCGAACGAAATATTGCTCACGCCTAACAGCGTGTGAACGCCGGGAAGTTCTTTCTTGATCCGCCGGATCGCTTCAATCGTTTCAAGGCCCGCGTTCCGAAATTCTTCGTCGCCGGAACCGAGCGTGAACGTGAGCGTGTCGAAGATGAGGTCGTGCGGCTTCATCTTGTGCTTGCCCACGCACAGCTCATAGATCCGTTTGGCGATGGCAAGTTTCGACTCGGCAGTTTTGGCCATTCCCTTCTCGTCAATCGTCAATGCAATGACGGCGGCGCCGTACTTCCTGCAGAGAGGTACAATCTTGTTGATGCGCTCTTCGCCGTCTTCCAAGTTGATCGAGTTGATGATCGCTTTGCCGCCGATGCGCTGCAGCGCTTCTTCGATGACATTCGCTTCCGTCGAATCGATCACTAACGGCGCAGTGATCTGCTTGTTGAACCGTGTGATAGTCTCGCGCATGTCGGCAACCTCATTGCGCCCAACGTACGCCACACACACGTCGATCATGTGCGCCTGCTCTTTCACCTGCTCGCGCCCCATTGCGACAAGTCCTTCCCAATCTTCTTTCGCAAGGAGATCGCGGAATAACTTGCTGCCGTTCGCGTTCGTTCGCTCTCCCACCAGCACCGGCGGATTATCGACTTTGAACGGCGACATCGAATATAAACTCGAAGCGGCAGGAACGAACTCATATTTTCTCGATTTCGGTGAAAGATTTCCCACGGCGTGTGCGAGCTGTCGAATGTGTTCTTTCGTTGTGCCACAGCAGCCGCCGACCACGTTCACACCAAGGTCTTTGACGAAATGCGAGAGGTACTGCGTTAACTCTTCCGGCGTGAGATGGTAGTGCGCGTGCCCGCCGATGTTTTCCGGAATGCCGGCGTTGGGCATCACGAAAACCGGCTTCGGAGACATGTCGCACAATGTCCGTACGTGCTCGGACATTTCTTTTGGCCCGGTAGCGCAGTTCATTCCGATGACATCGATATCGTATGGTTCGATGGAAGTGAGCGCGGCCGAAATCTCCGTGCCGAGCAGCATCGTTCCCATTGATTCGATCGTCACCGACACGACAATCGGAACACGCTTGCGAGCGGACTCGAAGTATTCAAAGATACCGTAGAGCGCCGCTTTGATTTGCAGAACATCCTGACATGTTTCGACGGCCAGCAGATCCGCGCCACCTTCCACGAGACCCTTTGCTTGAATCTCGTACGCCTTCGCCATCTCCTTGAAGCCGATGTGTTCAAGCGATGGCAACTTCGTCGTCGGTCCCATTGAACCTGCAACGAATCGCGGGTATCCGTTGGTAGAAAAGTCCGAAGCAACGCGCTTTGCAATTTGCGCGGACTTGAAACTCAGTTCATACGCACGGTCTTGAAGCGCGTACTCGGCCAGCACGATGCTTGTCGAACCAAATGAATTGGTTTCGATGACATCGGCACCGGCCTCGAGATAATCGCGGTGCACATTCTCCACAGCCGATGGCTTGGAGATGACGAGGTACTCGTT
>JACRFF010000013.1 GCA_016218005.1 Ignavibacteriales bacterium | reverse complement strand
TCTGGTTCACCATCCGCTCGTGAATCTTATCCTCAAGGTGTAACAGCTTCGTGCGCTCGGTCTCCAGCATGCGCTGCACGGGAACGCCGGTCCACTTCGCCACGATCTCCGCGATGTCTTCCGCGTCGACCTCTTCCTTCAGCATTTTTTGATTCTTCTGCGCTTCCGCCAATCGAGTCGTTGTCTCTTTCAGCTTCTTGTCCAAGCCAACGATGACGCCGTAGCGCAGCTCCGCCACGCGGCCAAGATTCCCCTGTCGTTCTTGCTGATCCGCCTCTGTCTTCGCTTGTTCGACCGCCGTCTTCATCGTGCGTATGGATTGGATCAGTTCTTTCTCAAGCTGCCAGTGGGCTTTCAATGCGGATCGCTTTTGATTCAACTCGCCAAGCTCGCGCTCAATGTCAACGAGATGCGTTTGATTCGCCTTGCGGCTTTCGTCATCCATGTAGTCGGCGGAAAACTCGCGCTTCACCGCCTCGCGCTCGATCTCCAACTGCTTCACTTTCC
Source organism: Ignavibacteriales bacterium (assembly GCA_016218005.1). Classification (GTDB taxonomy): domain Bacteria; phylum Bacteroidota; class Ignavibacteria; order UBA10030; family UBA10030; genus JACRFF01. Next base: position 6,659 of record JACRFF010000013.1, on the reverse strand, counting down.
GCTCAACGTCGTCTAATGCCTCCGGCATCGAATCGATTTCAATCCGCAGCTTCGACGCCGCTTCATCGACAAGGTCGATGGCTTTATCCGGCAGAAAACGGTCGGAGATGTAGCGATGACTTAACTGTGCCGCTGCGACAATCGCACCATCCGTGATGCGCACGCCGTGATGCACTTCGTAGCGGTCTTTGAGTCCGCGCACGATGGAAATGGTGTCTTCCACGCTCGGTTCATCTACGAGTACCGGTTGAAAGCGGCGTTCGAGCGCCGGATCCTTTTCCACGTGCTTACGATACTCGTCAATGGTCGTCGCGCCGATCGCACGCAGATCGCCGCGCGCAAGCGCTGGCTTCAACATGTTCGCCGCATCGACCGCGCCTTGTGCCGCGCCGGCACCGACGAGTGTGTGGAGTTCATCGATGAACAGAATGATCTCGCCGTTCGATTCGGTTACTTCCTTCAGCACGGCCTTGAGCCGCTCTTCAAACTGTCCGCGGAAACTTGTGCCTGCCACAAGCGACCCCATATCGAGAGCAACGATACGCTTTGTCTTCAGATTCTCCGGCACGTCGCCTTGCACGATGCGGTGCGCGATACCTTCTGCGATGGCCGTCTTGCCTACGCCGGGATCACCGATGAGCACAGGATTGTTCTTCGTGCGGCGCGAGAGCACTTGCAGAATGCGACGAATTTCTTCCTCGCGCCCAATCACCGGATCCAACTTGCCTCGACGTGCAAGTTCGTTCAAGTCGCGGCCAAACCGTTGCAGCGATTGATACTTGTCCTCCGGATTCTGGTCGGTAACGCGCTGCGTGCCTCGCACATCTTTGAGTGCTTTGTAGATGCCATCCTTCGTAACGCCTTGATCGGTGAGCAGCTGCGCGGCGGGCGACTTCCCTTCCAGCAAACCCAGCAACAAATGCTCGGTGCTGATATATTCGTCTTTGAGTTGCTGCGCTTCCTTCTGTGCCGACTCAAACACTTGACCGAGCGCAGGCGAGAGATGTTGGCTGCTCAGTCCCGCTCCTTGCACCTTCGGCAATCGCTCAACCGCTTCATTGATTTTGATTTTCAGAAAGCTGACGTTTGCGCCAAGCTTCTGGAGAATGGGGGTAACGACCCCTTCGCTATCCTGCACGAGCGCGGCGAGCAAATGATCCGGCTCGATGCTCTGGTTGCTGTAGCTGGATGCAATCTCTTGCGCGTTCTGTACCGCTTCTTGAGATTTAATTGTGAATTTGGAAAAGTTCATATCATTGGGCCATCAGTACTGAGCGATGAACAACGCTTTTGTGTTGTCATTCCCGAATGTTCTTGTCGGGAATCCAGCGTTTTGAGACTTAACAGGTTGTTGAGCCAGACATAGAAGGCGAGAACAACGTCCTCGCCTTTCGTTTGATCATTCTGCGCCTGCTTCTGCAGGATTCTTTACACAAGCAATCGGCAAAGATTACTTATCATCCACCACTTCGAAGTCGGCGTTCTCGACCTTCTTGCCGCCCTCGCCGCCTTGCTGCGGTCCACCCGCTGGCCCGCCTTGTGGACCGGCTTGCGGACCTTGTTGAGAGCCGGCAGACTTTGCCGCTTCGTACATCTTGGATGATGCTTCGTTCCACGCGTTGTTGAGCGCTTCGGTCTTCGCCTTGATGTCCGCCGCATTGTTCGCTTTGATCGCCTCTTCGAGCGCGTTGGCAGCGAATTCAACCTTTGATTTCGTTGCGGCGTCCATCTTCTCGCCGAGATCCTTCAACTGCTTACGCGTTTGGAAGACGAGATTGTCGGCTTGGTTTTTCGTTTCGATCTCGTCTTTCCGTTTTTTGTCGTCGCTGGCGTGCACTTGCGCGTCAGTTTTCATTTTCTCGACTTCTTCCTTGCTCAAGCCGCTTGACGAGGTAATGCGGATCGATTGCTCTTTGTTCGTCGCTTTGTCTTTGGCGGAGACGTGCAGAATGCCGTTCGCATCGATGTCGAACGCGACTTCGATCTGCGGAACGCCGCGCGGCGCAGGCGGAATTCCATCGAGATGGAATTTGCCGAGCGTTCGATTGTCGACCGCCATCGGGCGCTCACCTTGCAGAATATGAATCTCAACCGAAGGTTGGCCGTCCGCCGCCGTCGAAAAGATTTCGCTCTTCTTCGTTGGGATGGTTGTGTTCGCTTGAATCATCTGTGTCATCACGCCGCCGAGTGTTTCGATGCCAAGCGTCAGCGGAGTTATGTCGAGCAGCAACACGTCGGTCACATCTCCGGAAAGAACGCCGCCTTGAATGGCCGCACCGACCGCCACAACTTCATCCGGGTTGACGCCCTTGTGTCCTTCTTTGCCGAAGATGTCTTTGACCAATTGCTGAACGCGAGGCACACGCGTCATACCACCAACGAGAATGACCTCGTCAATCTCGCGCGGTGAAAGCCCGGCATCCTTCAACGCTTTTTCTGTCGGGCTAACGCAACGTTGGATCAAGTCGTCGCAGAGTTGCTCAAACTTCGCCCGCGTGAGCGTCAGGTTCAAGTGCTTCGGTCCTTCCGCCGTTGCCGTGATGAACGGAAGATTAACTTCCGTTTGCATCAACTGCGAGAGTTCCATCTTCGCCTTCTCCGCTGCTTCGCGCAAGCGTTGGAGCGCCATCGGGTCTTTGCGCAGGTCGATTCCTTCCTGCTTCTTGAACTCATCGGCAATGTATTCCAAAACGCGCATGTCGAAGTTGTCGCCGCCCAAGTGCGTGTCGCCATTGGTGGACTTTACTTCGAACACCCCTTCGCCGAGTTCCAGTACGGAAATATCAAACGTGCCGCCGCCGAGGTCGAACACGGCCACCCTGGAGTTCTTGTGTTTCTTGTCGAGGCCGTAGGCGAGCGCGGCCGCTGTCGGTTCGTTGACAATGCGGCGGACATTGAGTCCGGCGATCTCGCCCGCTTCCTTCGTCGCCTGGCGTTGCGCGTCGTTGAAGTATGCCGGCACCGTGATAACGGCATCGGTAACCTTTGTGCCGAGATAATCTTCTGCCGTCTGCTTCATCTTCTGCAAGATCATCGCGGAAATTTCCGGCGGCGAGTACACGCGATCGCCGATCTTCACGCGCGCAGTATCGCTATCGCCGCGCACGACATTGTAGGGAACGAGTTTCATTTCCTCGTTCACTTCGTTGTAGAATCGCCCCATGAAGCGCTTGATGGAATAGACGGTGTTCTGCGAGTTGGTAACCGCCTGTCGTTTTGCCGCCGCACCGACGAGCCGTTCACCCGACTTCGGAAATCCAACGATCGATGGCGTTGTTCGCGCTCCTTCTGCATTCGCGATCACGACCGGATCGTTCCCTTCCATGACCGCAACAACGGAATTCGTTGTTCCAAGGTCGATGCCGATAATTTTGCCTGTTGGTGTTGACATATCTCTTGCTCCTTCTTGTTATGTTTGCGGCAGCGCGCCGCGGCTGTTTGTAAATCCCGTTAGAAGCAGACGCCCACTCCAAGTCCTATTTCACCTTCACTTCGATTTGCTTCGGCTTTGCTTCGTCGGCTTTGGGCAACACAATGGTCAGAATGCCGTCGCGATAGCCGGCATCGATTTTGTCGCTCTTGACCGTCGTCGGTAATGTGAAGGAACGTTGGAACGAGCTGTACGATCGTTCAACGCGGTGAAAGCTCTTCCCCTTTTCCTCCTTCTCCTGCTTCTTCTCGCCGCGCACGGTGAGAATGTTGCTTTCCAATGTGATTTTCACGTCGTCCTTGTTCACGCCGGGAAGCTCGACCTTGACGACAAACTGATCGTCTTGCTCGGCAATATCAACGGACGGCGTCCACATCGAGAGTTCGGTCGACTCATCCCACTGGCTGCCGCCGCGGAAGAAGTGATCGAAGACCCGATTGATTTCCCTCTGCACATTGAACACGTCAGAGGGCAGCGACGCTAATTCGCGTGTTGGATTCCATCGAATGAGTGGCATTGTTATTCCCTCCTTGATTTGAGTTAGTTGATTGCAATCGTTCGTGCCTTCGCTTGTTCGGCTTTCGGCACACGAACGGTCAGAATACCATTATCCATCTCTGCCGTAATCTTGGCGCTGTCGACGTCGGTCGCAAACCGAACCGAACGCTTAAACTCTCGCAGCCGCATTTCGTTCACCAGCACTTGTGTGTGCGGAGAAATCTCATATGGTTTTCGCTCGCCGCTCACCGTCAGCACATTCTCTTCAAACGTGATGGCAACCTCCTCCTTCTTTACTCCGGGAAGTTCGACCTGAATTACGGTCTCGGTTTCGTTTTCTACGATGTCGAGCGACGGCTGTTGATGTCGCATCATCGGATGATTGAATTCTGCAACGACGTCGTTCACGCTGTTGCCGATTCCTGTCTCTGGAAATCCAAATCGATAGATCATTGTTGATTCTCCTGATAATTGATTGTTCTTGATTTGCTTTGCACTGATACTTCAATGAGCGTGCCATCGTCAGAAACTTGGAATCCAAACCGAATTTGACTTTTGAATTTTTCATCTCGTGACACTCGCCTGCCACTTCGTCCCACACGACAGAAAATTCCTGCCAAGATTCTGCCACACTGGCGAAACTTTTCTCAATGGCCGTCGTCCAATCGAATGTTGATTTTCCAATAGCTATTCCCTATTCTTCATCGCAACAATCACAAACCCAAAGGAGTTCCGATGCGTCGGTTTGCACTTCTTGCACTCATCCCCCTCTCCATTGCGCTTTGTCAGAAGACGAACATTGCCAAGGATGCACTGAAAGGTTACGAATCAATCACGGAGTCCGATTTGAAGGCGCATCTTGCCGTGTTGACCGCCGACAGTCTTGAAGGCCGCGAAACCACAATGCCGGGCCAAAAGAAAGCAGCTCAGTACATTGCCGGCGTGTTCAAGAAGCATGGCCTGAAACCACTCGGAAAGGATGGCTCGTACTTTCAACCTTTCGAGGTTGAAGTTATCCGTTCAAGCCAAGAGTCGAACATCGCCGTTACGACAAAAGATTCTCGCCGAACGTTTGTGTGGCTGAATGACTACGTTGCATTCGGCGCACCGGATTCAAGTGTTGGCGGCCCCGCAGTATTCGTCGGGTATATAGACTTCAAGCCGGATTCCGCAACTGCCGCTCGAATCAAAGGAAGAGTTGTTATCGCGCTCGCAGGCTCGCGGTCGGGACCGAGAGATACCAGTGATCAAGGCGCCCGCCGGCGTTTTTTTGCCTTTCGAAGAGATGAGGGAAGTTTGGGAACGTTGGTGGTGGGCGATCCTGCCGGCGGCTCATCGTTTGCAAGAATTGCGCCTGCGATTCGAGGTTTCGTCGAGAAAGGTCAAATGCGATTGCAGGGGTCGCAAGGCCGTGGCGGCATGCAGTTCCGGAGTTTCTATTTCACGGTGAGCAATGATATGGCAGAAGCCATCCTATCATCGAGCGGCCACACTCTTTCAGCGCTTCGCGCCGCCGCCGCAGAATCAACGTTCAAACCCATCTTCCTCGACAATGCGACGGTATCAATTACCCACAAGTTAGTGCGCGAATTACGGCAGAGCGAGAATGTTATCGGAATGATTGAAGGAAGCGACCCGGAACTTCGGCAAGAGTACGTCTTCTTCACGGGCCACTATGACCACTTGGGAAAAACCAACGACGGCGTCATTTATCACGGCGCCGATGATGATGGTTCGGGAACCAGTATGGTGCTCGAACTTGCCCAGGCCTTTGCCGCAAATCCGGTAAAGCCGAAACGGAGTTTGGTGTTTCTTACGGTCGCAGGCGAGGAAAAGGGATTGCTCGGCTCCGACTACTATACGAAGAACCCAATCGTTCCATTGGAGAAAACGGTCGTCGACCTCAATACCGATATGATCGGTCGAACCGACCCGAAGCATGACAGCTTGAAGTCGGGTCCATACGTCTACGTGATCGGGTCGGACAAAATCAGCACCGAGCTTGACCAAACACTGGGCGAGGCAAATCGAGAAACAGAAAATATCGCATTCGATTATCAGTTCAACGATGAACACGACCCCAATCAATTCTATCGGCGGAGCGATCATTACAACTTTGCGAAGAACGGTATTCCCATTGCGTTCTTCTTCACCGGCGAGCACAAGGATTACCACAAGCCTACCGATACCATCGAAAAAATTCTCTTCGACCGCATGATAAAAATCGGCCACGTGGTGTACTACGCCGGTTGGAAAACGGCCAACCGACCGACGATGTTCAAAAAAGACGGCGAAGGCGGCGGATACAAGTAATGCTTTCCAAAGCCGAACTGCAACATGAACTCGGTGTCTCCGTCATCGGACGGAAGCTGTTCGTCTTTGAAGAAATTGATTCAACCAACCTCTGCGCCAAGGTGATGGCCGATGCAGGCACAGAGGAAGGCGCCGTCGTCATCGCCGATCATCAAACTGCCGGGCGAGGCCGACGCGGCCGAACGTGGGTCGACGCGCGGGGCGACAATCTTCTCTACTCCATCCTCCTGCGGCCGGCTCTTTCCACCGACGACCTTGCCCGGTTGACATTTCTTGTCGCAACCGCCGTTGCGCGCACCGTGCACGCAACGGGTAACCTCACCGCAGAATGCAAATGGCCGAACGATGTGTTAATTGATGGAAAGAAAGTGTGCGGCATTCTTGTGGAGAACGGCGTCGCAAACGGAATAGCCCAATA
>JACRFF010000242.1 GCA_016218005.1 Ignavibacteriales bacterium | reverse complement strand
TTCGCGGACCGGTGATCATCGGAAAGGATTGCGTGATCGAAAATAGCTACGTTGGCCCGTTCACTGCCGTCGGCGACCGGACGGAGATTCGCAACAGCGAAGTCGAGTACAGCATTATCCTTCGGGATTGCAAGATCGTCGACGTTGGCATTCGCATCGAGGCGAGCATTCTCGGCAACGATGTGGAGATTGTGAGGGCTGTCGGCAAGCCGCAAGTGCATCGTTTTCTTATCGGCGACCAAAGTCGCATCGAAGTTCTTTAATCTCACCAAAGGAGGTTCATCATGAAACGTACAAGAGGATTCGTGGTGGCGCTTCTCATCGGGACTGCATTGATGCTGGGGCAAGAGAGTGTGCCATCAAAATGGACGGTGCATCCGTCATTAAGTATTGCCAAGCATATTGTCGAGGGGACGTATTCGTATCAATGGGTTTCGCCGACGATCGACTATGTCGGTCCGTTGTACTCGTCGCAGTACGCGTATTCAGGAACGGGACTGAGCCTTCAGGCGCGGCTGCACAATTCTGCGTGGCAAAATCTTTTTCTGACACTGAGCGGCAGCATGACTGGATACTCCAATCGGCGGCAAGCGTACTATGGGTTCATCACGCCGGTTTTGGACAATCAGACCTATGCGACGATAAAAACCGATAACTCACTCGGCGGCGACTTGCGCGGGTATGACTTCACAAGCTATTCGATGGGAGCCGGCGTGCAATATTTTTACCCGGAAACGGAGGAGGAGCGGTTTCTTCTTTTCATCGGCGCCGAGGGGAAAGTTCATTTCATCAACTCCGACATCAAGATTTCCGGACAGCAAAAGCTCGGCTACTCCGTGGTTGCGGGCTTTGATGTGAAGCCGTTCGAGTTCGGCATATCATACAGCGCCTTTTCCGACATCAAGGGCTACGGCGCGTTCCTGAGTCTTCGGTTCCAATCGTTTGGGTTGAATTAGCGTGCCATATCAAAATCTGCTTGTGGAGATTTCTCACCGTGTTGCAACGGTTACGGTCAATCGTCCCGACAAGTTGAATGCGTTGAATGCCGCAACCAAGGCGGAACTGAAGCAAGCGTTTGAATCATTCAAGAACGATCCGGCTGTCGGCGTCGTCATCCTCACGGGGGCGAGAGAAAAATCGTTCGTAGCGGGCACCGACATCAAAGAGCTGACCGAGCTTGAAGTGAAGTCCGGCGAAGCATTTGCTGCCGGCGGCCAAGCAGTGTTTGGCGTAATCGAGCATCTGGGCAAGCCCGTTATTGCGGCGGTGAACGGCTACGCGCTCGGCGGCGGATGCGAGCTTGCGCTTGCGTGCACGCTCCGCGTTGCGTCCGAGAATGCGAAGTTTGGTCAACCTGAGGTGAATCTCGGCATCATTCCCGGCTACGGCGGAACGCAACGACTTGCGCGCCTTGTCGGGCTTGGTCGGGCGATGGAACTGATTCTCACCGGCGATCAGATCGATGCGCAGGAGGCTCTGCGGATTGGTTTGGTCAACAAGGTCGTGCCGCTCACCGATCTGCGTGCAACGTGTGAATCAATTGCTCAGAAGATTCTCTCGAAAGGCCAGCAAGCGGTCAAGTTTGCGCTTCAAGCTGTGAACGCGACGGCGAACATGAGTCTCGCCGATGGGCTGAAGTATGAAGCGGAACTCTTCGGCCAGTGCTGCGGCACGGAAGATTTCAAAGAAGGCACCACTGCGTTTCTGCAGAAGCGGAAACCGAATTTCACGAACAAGTAGTTTTGTGTTTCCGTCTTGAGACCTCATCCCAGTCCGCCTGTGGTGGCGGACTGAGAGGCTGTCCAAAAAGAAGCAGCATGACAACTTAAATTTTTGGGTCACCCTCTGTCGGGGGTCTCCGACAGCGGTCGAACATTGAAGCATCAAGAAGGCAGACGACAAGTCTTCTTGACGTAAGGAAGCAAAAGGGAAAAACGAAAGCATGAGTCAGAAGAATCAATCTAACAATCTTATGGAGAAGGTCGTGTCGCTGGCGAAGCGGCGCGGCTACGTGTTTCAATCGAGTGAAATCTACGGCGGACTGAACGGTTGCTGGGACTACGGTCCGCTGGGCGTCGAGATGCTGAACAACTTGAAGCAGCAATGGTGGAAGAGCATGACGTTCCGCGAAAACATCGAGGGCATTGACGCCGCGATCTTGATGCACCCGCGCACGTGGGAAGCGAGCGGCCACGTTGAGAACTTCACCGACCCGATGGTGGATTGCAAGCAATGCAAGAGCCGTTATCGAATCGACGTGTTGGTAGACGAGCTTTCCGTCAAGAAGAAGAAAGAAGTCCTTCGAGAGTTGCAGCCGGAAAAATTCTCCGGTCAGCAAAAGGATGAAGTCATCGTCGAAGAGTTTGGCAAGCTCGTTGATTCCGATTCTGACACGGCCAAACTCGTTCCCATGCTTTCGTGTCCGAACTGCGGCAACAAGGGAACCTTCACCGACGCCCGCAAGTTCAATCTGATGTTCAAGACGTTCGTTGGTCCCGTCGAAGATTCATCGGCAGTCGTGTATCTTCGTCCGGAAACGGCGCAGGGAATTTTTGTGAACTTCCTGAACGTGCAGTCGGCGTCGCGGCAGAAGCTGCCGTTCGGCATTGCGCAGATCGGCAAGGCGTTCCGCAACGAGATCAACACGAAGAACTTTCTCT
>JACRFF010000241.1 GCA_016218005.1 Ignavibacteriales bacterium | reverse complement strand
TCAAGAATTTTCCCACACCGCTGATCGTTCCTCCGGTGCCGATGCCCGCCACGAAGTAATCGATCTGTCCTCCCGTTTGTTCCCAGATTTCTGGTCCTGTGGTTTTGTAATGCGATTCCGGATTGCGCGGATTGTAGTACTGGTTTGCTAAGATGGAGTTTGGCGTTTCTCGTACGATGCGCTTTGCGACTTCGGTATAGCTCTCTGGAGATTCATGCGGAACGGCAGTCGGGGTAACGATGACTTCAGCGCCGAAAGCCCTCAGGAGGCGAATCTTCTCAATACTCATCTTATCCGGCATCGTGAAGATACACTTGTAGCCCTTCACCGCAGCAGTGATGGCAAGCCCCATACCTGTGTTGCCGGAAGTGGATTCGACAATCGTTCCGCCAGGTTTCAGGCGACCCTCACGTTCTGCTTCCTCGATAATATCCACCCCAATGCGGTCTTTGACGGAACCGCCCGGGTTGAAATATTCAATTTTCGCAAATATTTTTGGCTTCAAACTCCGAACCGTTTTTGTAAGTTGAACAAGGGGAGTTCCGCCAATGGTTGTGAGAATGTTCTTGTGGTATCGAATCTTGTTAATGTCGCTCAGCATGAGGAATTCCTTTTCTTAGAATACAAAATTGCTGTGCTAATATATCATTTATTGAAAGGAAGTGCTAACAGAACTGCCCGCACCCGTGACGTTCTTCCGTACCTTTCGACGAGGTCGTTACACTGAGGATTCTTAAGTCTCGAAGTAACTCTCTGAAGACACAATATGGCTTCGCACGTTGGATGGAATGCGAGGTTTTGGTTTCTGAATTAAAGCTTCTGGAAAATTCCAAAGTAGTATCCCTCGCAATGCCGCTAAGACGCAAAGAGATGGAGTATCGGATTGGCAGCAGAACGCATTGGTGGGTTCTGCTGCTACGGGAAAAAATTAATCCGCAAGGTCAGAGTACTGGTTTCCAGGGAAGCCAGCTTGGTTGAACTAAGGCCAGCCCAAACCTTTCCTTGACTTTACCTCATCGCTTTTGTATCTTTTCACGCATTTTTTTGTCATTTCCCATCAGTTTTGATTCAATTTGGAAGGATTTTGGTAGATTTATGGCAACAACAAGCGACTTCAGAATTGGTATGGTCATTCGGTTCAACGGTGAGTTACATCGGATAGAGGAATATATCCATCGGACGCCCGGAAATTTGCGGGCTTTTGTACAGGCCAAACTGCGCAATCTCAAGAATGGCAGGTTAACAGAAACGCGGTTCCGGTCGGGAGAAGAGGTTGAGGAAGTGCGGGTTGAGCAACGAGAATTCCAGTACCTCTACAATGATGGCGCAAGTTTTCAATTCATGGACAAAGAATCTTATGAACAAATGCCGGTGGATGGGAAGGCTATCGGTGAGCCGGCGAGGTTCCTGAAGGAGGGTGAGACTGTCCAGCTTCATCTGGTCGGGCTTGATATTGTGCTGATTGAAGTCCCCTTCAAGGTGGATCTCAAAGTTATTGAGACTGTTCCCGGAGTCAAAGGAGATACTGCCACTGGCGCGGAAAAGCCGGCGACAGTTGAAACCGGTGCGATGGTAAACGTTCCGTTGTTCATCAACGAAGGCGATACTATCCGCGTGGATACCCGTTCGGGCAAATATTTGGAGCGGGTTAACTAACCCTGGCCAACGTTGTCATCCCATAAGGAAGACCATATGGACCTTTCTTACATCAAAAAGATTATCAAGCTGGTCGAGAATAGCAATGTTGACGAGGTGGAGATTGAAGAGGAAGGCAAGAAGATCCGGGTAGCCCGCAATCGTGTTCAGAACGCATTCTATGCCGCGCCCCCAGCGCTTCAGTTTCCGGTATCGCAACCGCTGCTCGGCGGGGTGGCTCAACCTCAACCCAAGACCGAGAGTGCGGCGCCTTCAACGCCAGCGTCTGAGAAACAATTTCACGAAGTTCGATCTCCCATTGTCGGGACGTTCTATCGCGCTCCATCGCCGGATGCAGACCCGTACGTCGAAATTGGCCAAAGCATCAAGTCCGGCACTGTGCTTTGCATCGTCGAAGCGATGAAGCTGATGAACGAAATTGAATCGGATGTAGACGGAACGATTGCGAAGATTATGGTAGAGAATGGAAAGCCGGTGGAATACAACCAAGTGTTGTTTCTGGTTGATAAAGGCTAATGTCATTGCAATAACCCTCAGGCTTATCTTTGTTCAAGAAAATCCTTATTGCCAACCGTGGAGAAATCGCGCTCCGCGTTATTCGCGCGGCACGTGAACTCGGTATCAAAACGGTGGCTGTCTATTCCGAAGCAGATCGGTATTCATTGCACGTTCGTTTTGCGGATGAAGCTGTCTGCATCGGCCCTCCGGCAAGCAAAGAAAGTTACCTCAATATACCTCGCTTAATGGCTGCGGCTGAAGTTACCAACGCCGATGCCATTCATCCTGGCTACGGATTCCTTGCTGAGAATGCTAACTTTGCGGATATCTGTGCATCAACGGGCTTGTCATTCATCGGTCCATCGCCAGACGCGATTACCCAAATGGGCGATAAAGCGCTCGCCAAAGAATCCATGCGCAAAGCAGGCGTTCCCGTCGTGCCCGGCAGCGATGGCATCATCTCTGATTCCAAGGAAGCTAAAAAAATCGCATCCGATATCGGATTTCCGGTCATCATCAAAGCTACGGCCGGCGGCGGGCGCGGCATGCGGATTGTTCGTGAACTTGGGGAGTTGGAGAACGCATTCAAGACTGCCAGCCACGAAGCTGAAACCGCCTTCGGAAATCCGGCGGTGTACATCGAAAAATATGTTGAGGAGCCGCGCCACGTTGAGATTCAGGTGATGGGAGACCGACACGGTACTGTACAGCATTTTGGTGAACGTGATTGCAGCATTCAACGCCGGCATCAAAAACTGGTGGAAGAATCGCCGTCGCCCGCCTTGACGCCTGAAATCCGCGAAGCCATGGGAGCGGCAGCAATCAAAGGCGCGAAGGGCGTAAAGTATGTCGGCGCCGGCACGATCGAATTTTTGCTCGACAAGCACAAGAATTTTTATTTCATGGAAATGAACACGCGCATTCAGGTTGAGCACCCCGTGACGGAAGAAGTCTATGGTATTGACCTGCTCAAAATGCAGATTGAAGTGGCGGCAGGACTGAAGCTCAAGTCCTTCAAATCGAAACCTCAATGGCACGCCATCGAGTGCCGCATCAATGCCGAAGACCCCAATCACGATTTCCGGCCGTCGCCCGGCAAGATCACCACGCTGCATTTTCCGGGCGGATTTGGCGTTCGCGTTGACACGCACGCCTACGATGGCTATGAGATTTCGCCGTACTACGATTCGCTTGTTGCAAAGCTGATCGTCAAAAGCCGATCCCGTGAAGAAGCGTGTGAAAAAATGTATTACGCGCTCGATGAATTTGTCATCGAAGGCATCAAGACAACGATTCCGTTTCACAAAAAACTGGTGCGCCACGAGCGATTCCGCAGCGGAGACTTCGACACCAAGTTTATTGAGTCGTTCGATTTCAGAGAATAGTAAAACTGTCATCCAAAGGCGAGGCTCGTATGAATTTTCCAACCAATCTCAAATACACGAAAGACCACGAGTGGATTCTTGTGGAAGGGGGCGTCGGCACCGTGGGCATTACAGAATTTGCCCAAAGTGAACTTGGCGATATCGTGTATGTCGAACTTCCTTCTATGGGCAAGACCGTTGAGCAGGGCAAAAGTTTTGGAACTATCGAAGCCGTTAAAGCCGTTTCCGATCTTTTTTCTCCGGTCTCGGGCGAAGTAGTGCAAGTGAACAAAGCCGTTCAAGATCAGCCGGAGACGGTGAACAAAGACCCGTACGGTGCAGGATGGTTAGTGAAGGTCAAGCTCTCGAACGCCGCGCAGATTTCTGCACTGATGGATGCCGCGGCGTACCAAGCTCTCATTGGAAAGTAGTTGACCGCTCGCAGTAATTTCTTGAGCCGCAGTTCAACTGAATGTGCGGCTCGTTGCTTTTCGCTCCTTCAATCGGTATTTTGGTTTTGAATCCGGTTGCACGGCACACCTTGATGACCACTTTCTCCGACCACCGCGCAGACGAGAACCATACGCCGCAAGAAGGCAACCGCGGGGGCACGAAGTCTCTATGGCAACCCGGCGTTGTCTGGGCAACGATGCTTCTCGTTGCTCTCACAGCCGCCAGCATCGGTTTTCTCTATATCACGTTCACCCAATCTGCTGAAACGGCAAGAGCCAGCTATCAGGCTCTCGTCCAGCGTGATTCGCTGTTGCAGCAATGCTACCAATCAGCGATTGAAGTGGTTGAATTGTACCAGAAGGATCGAACTGAGCCGATAGGCCGGTCCAAGATCGATTCGATCCGTAACGACCGTTTGGTTGATCTTCGCCGCCATCGGGAACGGTACTTGGCCTCCATCGAAAATCTTTCCTCACACGCATATCTCAAGATGGATGGCGAGGCTCGAGTTTTTTTTCGGAACATCGATACGTTGCTCACCGGCCTTCATCAATTCAATTTGGACCGCGGCGCCCCACTTGAGCGTACCAATTGGCTGGCTGTAAGGTTCATCAAGATGGCGGAGGCCATGGATGTTCTTCAGCGAACGGATCAGGAATTCGAGCGCGGCTCTACGCAAGAATCAATTGACCGGCTGACCGCTCTTGCCACCTACTGGCTTGTTGGGTCGCTGATTGTTTTCGGATTGGTTTGGTGGATGGTGGTGGTATCATCGCACAGGATAAAACCGTTGTCCGACGAAGAACATCCGGTGCGCACACTTTTGCAGTACTCCAACAGCCCGGTGGCGATCTTAAATAAACAGTTGCAGATAGATTACGTGAATCCTGCTTTCGAACGCTGGACGTCGATCCACAGCAGTCAGGTGAAAGGAACTCACTTGTCTGAGTGGCTTCGCCCTGAGGGCTTCGTCGAGCCTTTGCGTGAGCCTTCGGGCCGAGGCCTCAGTCGAACGCTCAGCCGAGACGCTCAGCCCGAAGGGCTTCTCCCGTCGTCCGAGCGGCAGAACGAACAAACCTTTGCCAACGAGATTGGTGCATCCTTGCGAAGCGGGTCGGCGTGGTCATCTGAGGTCGAGATCAAAGACACTGACCGCTATTGTTCTCTTGTTGTGTCGCCCGTTCTCGATACCAAACAAGAACTGTTCGAGGCGATATGCATCTTTACCGATCTTACCGAACAGCGTGGGTATGCAAAGAGGAGTGAAGAGGCTCGAAAGCAGTACCAAAACATCGTAGAAAGTGCGCTCGATGGAATTGTCGTTGTGCAAGATGGACGGATTATTTATTTGAACCCGGCGGCGGTGGCAATCTTCGGCTACACTGCTGCCGAAGAACTCCAGTCGACCAATTTTACCGACATCATTGCCCCCGGAAGCCGCCCATTCGCTGCTCTCCGAGTCGAAGGCAGATCGATCGGCGATGAGATACTCAAGAACTATGAGCTTCGAGGCGTTAGCAAACAGGGAAGAGTCATCGACCTCGAAATCAACGCGCGGGTCATTGAGTGGAACACGCTGAAAGCGGTTCACGTGTCGATTCGCGATATCACAGAACGAAAAACGCTTGAGCGTGAACAAGCGCTATGGTTGTGGGAACAAGAAACGCTCAGCGACATCGACCAAAAACTGATCGGTATCGTTGACCTGAAAAAAATCTTAGAGGCCATCCTTCAACAAACGCTCAACTTGACACGCGCTCATTGGGCAGGCGTTCTGCTGATGGAGGAAGGAACAATGCAGGCGCATTGGAAGGCCGCTCGTGGTAATACGCATCCGGTGACGTCGGAGATTGTCATGTTCAAAGGGCAGCTTGCTAAAATTTTCGATTTAAAAGAGCCTCTTATCTTGCATCACCAATTCGAAGGAAGTCGGGAAACGTCGATGAGTTTTGCCGCCCTGCGTGATGAAGGCATCGTCTCGTCGGCGTGGTTTCCGTTGGTAACGGAAGGAGTGCCGCGAGGAGTTCTGGTGGCAGGTTTCCGGCACAATCACGATTTTGCCGGCCGCGAATTGCGCCTGCTGGTATCGCTGGCGGAGAAGAGTTCCATTGCGCTTGCCAATGCCCAGCTCTACGAAGATCTTTTGCAGCGTGAAAAAGAATTGGAAATGCTTTCGGGTGCCCGGGTGCGCGCGCAAGAAGAAGAGCGCCGCCGCATCTCCAGAGAAATTCACGACGGCTTGGGACAGATGCTGACGGCGATCAAATTCAATTTAGAGGTGGTCGAAGACACTATTACTGCCGGAGATGAAGATCGGCGGCGAATCGAAGATATGAAGACGTTGCTGGACAACGTTATGAAAGAAGCCCGTGAAATATCCTACAACCTCATGCCGGGCGTTCTCGTCGACTTTGGGCTGTCTCCGGCGCTCCAACTTCTTGTGGAGCAATATGGCAAGCGGCACGACGTCAAGGCGGTGTTTCAGGCGCACGGAATTAGCGAGCGTTTTGACCCTGCGCTCGAGGTTGGCTTGTATCGCATCACTCAAGAAGCGTTGCAGAACATCGGCAAGCACGCACGCGCAACGGAAATAACCGTACAATTGGTTCGGCACGCTGCCGGCGTCAATCTTTCCATTGAAGATAACGGCGTGGGTATGGACCAGAAGCCCAATCTTACACGAGCAATGGAACTGGGGGGAATGGGTTTGGCGGGAATGCGCGAGCGCGCCACGACTTTTGGCGGAACGTTGACGATTGATTCAGCGCTCAACGCCGGAACTACGATCACTGTTGAGATTCCATTGAACGAGACATCACCCTATGGGAAAAATCAGAATACTCTTGGCTGACGACCATCCGCTCGTTCGCAGCGGACTTATCAAAATGCTCGAGCCGTTCAAAGATCTGACCGTCGTCGGCGAAGCCGAGGATGGCGAAGCGACTGTTCGACTTGCGGCGGAGTTGAGACCCGATGTGGTGGTCATTGATCTCTCGATGCCCAAGTTGACAGGCATTGAAGCGACCAAACTTATTCGGAAGAACAATCCTGAAATCAAAGTTCTTGTTCTTACGATGCACGAGAACGAAGAGTACGTC
>JACRFF010000236.1 GCA_016218005.1 Ignavibacteriales bacterium | reverse complement strand
TTCGGTATTATTTGCTGCAAAGGTAGGGGTTCTTAGCTCAGTTGGTTAGAGCGCTACCTTGACATGGTAGAGGTCATAGGTTCGAGTCCTATAGAACCCACGAATGTATTACTTGGAGGGCAATCCCGTCGGTTGTCAACGCAAAAGTGGTTGTTGGAATTAAGCATATGACAAAATCGGAGATGCCTCCGATTTTTTTTGTCTCTCATGGGTAAGATCAAAACAACGTTTCCTGACGGAAGTCAGCGCGAGTATGAAAGCGGCACGACAGGGCTATTCATTGCTGAAAGCATTAGCAAAGGCCTTGCCAAAGAAGCACTTGCCGTGGAAGTAAACGGCGAAGTGTGGGACTTGAGCCGCAGAATCAACTCGGATGCGAGCATCAAAATTCTGAAGTGGAACGACGACGGTGGCAAGTATGCCTACTGGCATAGCTCGGCTCATTTGATGGCGGAAGCGGTTGAAGCGCTGTTTCCCGGAACAAAGTTCGGCATCGGTCCGCCGATTGAAGTAGGATTCTACTACGACCTTGATCTGGGCGATCGGCAGCTCACGAACGACGATCTCAAGAAGATCGAAGAAAAAATGTATGAATTGTCGAATCGCGACGCCCCCTACGTTCGTGAAGAGAAGCCGTGGGCTGAAGCGGTATCGTACTTCAAAAAGAAAGACGATCCCTACAAGCTGGAGCTTCTTGAAGACTTGAAAGGCGAAACGATTTCCTTTTACCACTCCGGCAACTTTACCGACTTGTGCTATGGTCCGCATCTGCCGTCGACAGGAAAGATCAAGGCGATCAGATTGCTGAATCTTGCTGGCGCATACTGGCGCGGCAGTGAGAAGAATAAAATGCTCACGCGCATCTATGGCGTAACATTTCCGACGAAGAAAGAGCTTGATGACTATCTCTTTCGTCTTGAAGAAGCAAAGCGGCGCGATCACAGAAAATTGGGTCAGGAGTTGGAACTGTTTTTGCTCACACCCAAAGTGGGCGGTGGATTGCCGCTGTGGCTTCCCAAAGGCGCCGTGTTGCGCGAAGCGCTGATCGAGTTCATGAAGGACGAGCAAAAGAAACGCGGATACGATTTTGTCGTGACGCCGCATATTGGCAACTTGGAGTTGTACAAGACGTCCGGACATTATCCGTACTACAAGGATTCTCAGTTTCCGCCGATCAGGATTAGCGACGATGAGGCGTTTCTTCTGAAGCCGATGAATTGCCCGCACCATCACCAGATCTATGCGGTGAAGCCGCGGTCGTACCGCGACCTTCCGATTCGCCTGGCGGAATTCGGAACCGTGTACCGGTACGAACAATCGGGGGAGATGAACGGCTTAACGCGCGTGCGTGGATTTACACAAGACGACGCGCACATCTATTGCGCTCACGAGCAGCTGAAGGAAGAAATCAAGTCGGTTACGGAATTTACCCAGTATGTCTTCAAGACGTTCGGTATGGAGGTGCGGACGCGTCTGTCGTACCGCGACGACAAGAACGTTGAGAAGTACGGGGGACAGGCGGAATTCTGGGAGCGTGCGCAGCGCGAAATCAAAGAAGTGGCCGACGAGATGAAGCTCGACTACTTCGTCGGTATCGGTGAGGCGTCCTTCTACGGACCCAAGATCGACTTCATGGTCAAAGACACGCTCGGCAGAACGTGGCAGCTGGGGACGGTACAGGTGGACTACGTCATGCCGGAGCGGTTTCAACTGGAATACGTGGGCAGCGACGGACAGAAACACCGTCCGGTCATCATCCATCGCGCGCCGTTTGGTTCGCTCGAGCGCTTTGTCGGAATCTTGATCGAGCACTTCGCCGGAGAATTTCCTCTCTGGCTATCGCCGGTGCAAGTGGCAGTGCTTCCCATAACAGATGCGTTTGCCGGTTATGGCCAAGAAGTCATTGCCAAGCTCAAGTCCAACGGCATTCGCGTCGAATTGGATGACCGCAACGAAAAAATTGGATACAAGATTCGCGAATGGGAGACGAAGAAGGTTCCCTTCATGCTCGTGGTTGGCGAGAAGGAGCAAGCCGCCGGCACTGTGGCGGTTCGGCAGCACAAGAAAGGCGACCAAGGAGCTGTTTCGCTTCACGAGTTTGTGCAACGCATAGTCGAAACCATCACGCAAAAATCGCTCACACTGTAGGAGATTTTCCCATCAAGCAAGAACGTGCCCGTGTTAATAGCGAGATCAAAGTGATCTCGGTTCGCGTCATCTCGGAGACCGGCGAACAAATTGGTGTTATGCTGACGAAAGAAGCCATCCGGCTTGCCAATGAGCGCAGTCTCGATCTCATCGAGATTGTTCCGAATGCGACGCCGCCCGTGTGCAAAATCATGGATTTCGGCAAGTACCGATATGAGATAGCGAAAAAGGAAAAGATTCAGAAAAAACATCAGCACGTGATGCTGGTGAAAGAAATTCGGTTTCATCCCAACACCGACACACACGATTTCGAATTTAAAACGCGGCATGCGCGGGAATTTATTGAAGAAGGCCATCGCGTGAAAGCGGCGGTATTCTTCAAGGGACGTGAAATGGCGTACCAAGATCGGGGCAAAGAGTTGTTAGACCGATTTACAGAGAAGATGTCCGATGTTGCCAAGTTAGAACAAGAAGCAAAGATGGAAGGGCGGCAGATGATTGCGTACTATGTGCCGGATCGGGCGAAGAAAAAGAATTCAGAAAAAGAAAAATCAACCAAAGAAGGATAACTTCATGCCGAAAATGAAAACACGCCGTTCGGCGGCCAAGTCGTTTAAGGTCACTGCGACGGGAAAGGTCAAGCGACGCAAAGCGTTTCGCAGCCACATTCTGACGTCGAAATCCACCAAGCGGAAGCGCCACTTGCGCAAGCCGGGCTTGGTGGCCGAGACGGAAGCATACAAAGTTCGTCGGTTCTTGTCGGCGTAGCCGGAAAGGAAGATTACGATGCCACGTTCACAAAACAAAGTTGCGTCGCATAGACGCCGCAAGAAAATCCTTGGGCAAGCCAAGGGGTACTGGGGAGCGCGAAGCAAAGTCTACACGATTGCGAAAGGCCACGTCGAAAAAGCCGGCACGCACGCGTATCGCCATCGCAAGACAAAGAAGCGCGAATATCGCGGGCTTTGGGTTGCGCGCATCAATGCGGCCGCACGATTGAATGGCACAACCTATTCTCGCTTGATGAATGGCTTGGAAAAGAAAAAGGTTGCCATCAATCGGAAAGTGCTGGCCGATCTCGCTGCCAGCCATCCGCAAGCATTTGCGGAAGTCGTAAAGTTTGCCGTCGCCTGAACAAAATCTTTTCATCAACGCAGCCATCCCGTCGGCCTGCCCTCAAGCTGACGGGATGTGATTTCTGCCGCGCGTGAAAAGATTTTGTGCTTTCAGAACGAAAACCGATTCCGAAGAAAATTTGAAACGACTGTGAAGACACTATTTCCGCCACGGTGATCATGCAAGACCGCATCGAAGAAATCCGAAAACAGTTTACCGCTGAAATCGAAGCCATCCAGAGTCTGGACCAACTCGAACAGCTTCGTATTAAGTTTTTGGCGAGGAAGGGGTCGATTGCGGAACTGTTTGATGCTCTCAAAAATGCCTCTCCCGACCAAAAACCGGTCATGGGAAAACTCCTGAACGAACTTCGGTCTCTCGCGCAAGCAGCGTTCGACGCGGCGAAATCGCGGCTCGAACAAGCGGCACAACCCCAGGAAGCGCCGTTCGACGTTACGCTGCCGGGTCGGTACGTTCCTCTCGGCACCAAACATCCGATTGTCCAGACGTTAGATGAGTACAAACGAATATTCGTCGGCATGGGTTTCTCGATCGTTACCGGTCCGGAGATCGAGAATGATTACTATAACTTTGACGCGCTCAACTTTGCGCCCGATCATCCTGCGCGCGATATGCAGGATACATTTTTCATCCACGGAAGCAAAATCCTGTTGCGCACCCACACGACTCCGGTGCAGGTACGCATTATGGAACAACAAAAACCTCCGGTCCGTGCCATCATGCCCGGCAAGGTCTATCGGAACGAAGCGGTCAGCGCGCGGAGTCTGGTGCAATTCCACCAAGTCGACGGCATCTATGTGGATAAGGGTGTGACGTTCAGCGAGTTGAAGGGAACGCTCGTCACGTTTGCCAAGCAGTACTACGGCAGCAGCATCAAGTACCGGTTCCGTCCGAGTTACTTTCCTTTCACGGAGCCAAGCGCGGAAATGGACATTACGTGCTATTTGTGTGCAGGCAAGGGATGCCGCATCTGCAAACATTCTGGTTGGCTGGAGATAGTCGGATCGGGCATGGTGCATCCGAACATTTTGAAGCGGGTGGGTTACGATCCGGAAAAAATATCCGGCTTTGCGTTCGGGTTTGGAGTTGAACGCAGTCTCTTGCTGCGGGCGGGCATTGATGATATCCGCATTCTGTACGAAAACGATTTGCGATTCCTGAGGCAGTTTTGAACGCCTTCCTATGCAAGAGATTACTGAAATAGGGAATTCGGTCAGGAATCAATTGCTCGAGCAGGATCGAGCAATCCATGCATGGTATCAGTTCGTGCTTGGATATCCACCGCATCTTGTTCGGTACTACCTGAATAAATTCAATGTTGAAAAAGGAATGTCGGTTCTTGATCCCTTTTGTGGAATGGGAACGACAAATGTGGAGTGCAAGAAAACCGGATTCCATTCTGTTGGTATTGAAGCGAATCCCATTGCCCATCTTGCTTCAAAGGTCAAAACAAATTGGAATATCGAGCCTATCCACATCGACCATCACTTGGCAGAGGTTATTGATTTGGCGCTTGCGGGCTTTGAGAAATTTGACCTTGAAGAACCGACGGAATTTTTCCTGAATCAAAAACCGGTTCGCCGATTCGAGTTGCCGCCGCCGGAATTAAGCCCGGAGCAGCGCGAAATACTCCCTTCCGGATTCATTAGCGATCGACCGCTGAGAAAGTTGCTTCTGTTAGGACAATGCATACAAACGATTGAACGGACGGACATTCGAGAATTATTTCTTGTTGCCCTGGCGAGCGTGGCAATCCACGATGCAAGCAATGTTGCGTTTGGCCCCGAGATCTATGCAACAAAACCGAAAGCGGACACCATGGTTCTCACTCCGTTTATGTTGCTGGTTGAAAG
>JACRFF010000235.1 GCA_016218005.1 Ignavibacteriales bacterium | reverse complement strand
ATTGGATCGCGACGACGGTTGATGGGATCATCCGCTTCGATTTCAATGATACGACGTATTTTACGATGAAAAATGGATTGCCGGGAAGCCTGGTCCGTTCATTTTATGTGGACAGGAACGGCGATCTTTGGGCGTCGGTGTTCAACGGACTTTGCCGATGGGACGGAAAACGATTCATACCGGTTCGCACCATCGACGGAAAACTGGACAAAGAATTCGGACCGCTCACCCAGGACCGTGAGGGAAATTTTTGGGTCGGCTCGACGGCAAGCGGCCTCTTTCGTATGAGCTCATCGGTCATCTCCACGATCGGTCCTGAGCTCGGATTGGCGGAAGGAAAGATGCTCTCCCTGACGCGCCGCCGCGACGGATCGATGATCTTCGGAACGAACTGCGGCGGTGTGTATGAATGGAGGAATGGGCGGGCCTTCTATTCCGAAATGAACAAACATCTCATCAATCTGTGTGTATGGTCCGTTCTTGAAGATTCCAAAAGAAGGGTCTGGACCGGTTCGCGTCAGTTGACCAGATTCGATGATGTCAGAAAGAAGGGAATCGTCTTCGATTCTTCGAATGGTTTTCGCGGATCGGATATCTTTGCGCTCTTCGAAGATTCACAAGGGATATTATGGATCGGATGTTTGAACGGATTGTTCCGTTATAACGGTGAACGGTTCACGCACTTTACAATACAAGACGGACTTCCGTCGAATGATGTTCGTACGATCACCGAAACTCCCGACGGGACACTGTGGATCGGGACTGTTGACGGTGTGGCCGTCATACGGAACGGACGTTTCTCTCCGATCGAACTGGTCTCAGCAGCGGACAGCAATCTGCTCCGCAGCAGATACGTCCGCGCTATCCACCGTGATTCTGCCGGAGCAATGTGGTTCGGAACATACGGCGGCGGACTCATTCGTCACAGGGATGGTATTCGCTCGGTGATCACAAATAAAGAGGGACTGTATGATAATATTGTCTCTCATATCATTGATGACGGACAGGGAAATTTCTGGTTCGGCTGCAATCGCGGCATCTATTCGGTTCGACAGAATGAACTGAACGCGGTGGCCGACGGAAAATTAGGGGCCGTACAAAGTTATGCGCTCGGTATGCAGGACGGAATGGTCTCCGCGGAAACAAACGGCGGATTCCAGCCGTCCGTCGTTCGAGATGATAGTGGAAATATCTATTTCCCGACCGTGAACGGCGTTGCGGTGGTGGCGACCGGAGCCGTTCGGCATAATTCCTTTGTACCGCCGGTGGTGATCGAACAGGTAACAGTCGAGGGAAAACCGGTCCCCGTAAATGCTCCCATCGTTCTGCCTCACGACAGCACGCTCCTCACCGTTCACTATGCGGCACTCAGTTTTTCCGATCCGACGAAGGTGCGGTATCGTTTCAAACTGGAAGGATTTGACAAAGCGTGGACCGATGCCGGACTGCGCCGCACAGCATATTATCCCAACATCCCTCCGGGTGAATGGACCTTCCGAGTGATCGCTTCGAATAATGACGGAGTGTGGAATACGGTCGGTGCATCCATACCGGTGACGGTGCTTCCTCCGTTCTGGATGACGTGGTGGTTCCGAACGCTCATAGTGCTCTTCTTTCTCATCAGCGGACCGATGGTGTATTATATTCGTGTATCCGCGCTGGAGAAGGAGAAGAGAGCGCAGATCCGGTTCTCCGAACAGTTGATCGAATCGCAGGAACAGGAACGCCGCCGGATCGCAGCAGATCTGCACGACGGCCTCGGACAGCAGATCCTTATCATCAAGAACCGGGTGGAACTGGCGATGAAGAATGTCCACGACGTGAACACAACAGCGGAACAGCTGAACGAGATCGCCGAAAGTGCACGCGCTTCGATCAACGATGTCCGCACCATTTCCCACGGACTTCGTCCGATCCATCTTGAACAATTCGGTCTTCGTGAGACACTGTTGAACTTATGCGAACAGGTCCGCGACACCTCCTCTATCGAATGTGTGTACCATATCGATGAGATCGACGGGCTCTTTTCAGCGGACAAGGAGATCAATTTTTTCCGGATCATCCAGGAAGGGATCAACAATTTCCTGAAACATTCCGGAGCAGCACAGGCATCTATTATGATCCGCCGAATGGAGACGGCAGTCACCGCATCGCTGTGGGATAATGGGAAAGGATTTGAGATGACTGCGCTCAAGGAGGGATTGGGAATGACCGGCATCCGTGAACGGACGAAGATCCTCGGCGGGACCAGCGAGGTCAAATCCTCTCCCGGAGAAGGGACCACTGTTTTAATTACCATACCGATACAAAAAATATGAATGCCCGTCAAACGATCGTGATTGCAGACGACCATCCTTTAATGCGCAAAGGTCTTCGACAAGTGGTGGAAACACTGCCGGATACCGAAATATTCGAAGCAGAGAACGGCGAAGAAGCGCTTCGAATCATCCGCGAACAGCGTCCGTCGCTCGCGCTGCTGGATATTGAGATGCCGAAATTATCCGGGTTCGATGTGGCAAAGCGAGTGAATGATGAAGGACTGCCGGTTTCGGTCATCTTTCTGACGATGTATAAAGAGGAACAGGTCTTTAACAAAGCGATGGATACAGGAGTGAAAGGATATGTACTGAAGGAAAATGCGATCTCCGAAGTGCATCAGTGTATTGCAGCTGTTTCAGCAGGAAAATATTTTCTCAGTCCATCCATTTCCGATTTTCTTATCCGCCTCAATTCCCGTCT
>JACRFF010000240.1 GCA_016218005.1 Ignavibacteriales bacterium | reverse complement strand
GCAGGCCTTCGACATACCGGGATTCGTGCCGGAGTACATTCGGCCACTGTTTTGCGATGGCAAGGGACCGTTTCGCTGGGTAGCGCTTTCCGGCGACCCCGAAGACATTTATCGCACCGACCGCGCGGTGATGGAAACTTTCCCGGATAACAAACCGCTGTGCAATTGGATCCAGAAAGCGCAGGAGGAAGTCGCGTTCCAAGGTTTGCCTGCACGCATTTGTTGGCTTGGGTACGGCGAACGCGCCAAGATAGGAATGCTTTTCAATCAACTTGTAGCAAGCGGGGAACTCTCCGCCCCCATCGTGATCGGACGCGATCATCTTGATTGCGGCAGTGTCGCATCGCCGAATCGTGAGACCGAAAAAATGCGCGATGGCAGCGACGCCATCGCCGACTGGCCGATGCTGGGAGCCATGCTGAATGCCGCCGGCGGCGCAAGCTGGGTCAGTATTCACCACGGCGGCGGCGTTGGGATCGGCAACTCGATACACAACGGAATGGTGGTGGTTTGCGATGGAACGCCCGAAGCAGAGCGGCGCATTCAGCGCGTGCTGACATACGACCCCGGGATGGGCATTCTCCGGCACGCAGACGCCGGCTATGACCGCGCCGTGCAAAACGCGAAGGCGTACGGTCTTCGCATTCCCACGTTGACGTAAGTTCCGCACACGAGACAACAAAACCGTGAAATATCTTAATCCCTTCAATCTGAATCTGGGTTTCATTTTCTCGCTGCTTATTCTCGCGGTAATCGCGGGCATGTCCTATCAAACCACGCAGCGCTTGGTGGAAAACACCGACGCTCTTGGCCAAAGCGTGGAGATACTTTCGCTCGTGCAATCGGTTCTGAACAACGTAGCGAACGCGCAAGCCGAAGCCCACGCCTATGACGTTACCGGAAATCAGAGTTATGCCAACCGTGTCGACCCGCTTCTCACCAAAGCGGCGAAGGAATTAAATCGCCTGCGCGAATTATCGGTTTCCAACAATCTCTACTTGCGCATGATCTACGAAGCCCGACAGTTGCTGGAGCGGCGCGATCAACAAATTCGGCGCAAGATGGCCATTCGCGATAGTCTCGGCCTTGCCGCTGCGGAACGGCTCCAGCCAATTTCCATGGGAGATTTGGAGAGGCAGGAGTTGCAATCGCTGCTGCGAACCATCGAGAAATTGGAGAACGAGGCGTTAGTCGAACGCCGCGCCGAGTCCAGACAACGGGCACAGCAAACCATCTTCGCGTTGCTGGAAGGAACCGGCATCAGCGTTATCGTGTTGATTATCGTGTTCGTATCGCTGCGCAGTGAAATCCAACGCCGACAAAAAGCCGAAACCTCGCTGAAAGAAAGCGAGACAAAGTATCGCGAAATCGTGGAATCGGCGACCGATATCATTTACAGAGCGGATGAATCAGGACGGTTCACGTACGCCAATCCTGTTGCGCTCCGCATCCTCGGCTACATCGAACAAGAACTCATAGGCCGGCGTTATCTGGAACTTATCCCAGCATACTACCGCGCCCAAACGCTCAGATTCTATCTTGAGCAGCGCGCCAGCATGAAAGAATCTTCGTATTTTGAATTCCCGACCATTGCACGAGATGGCCGGGAAATTTGGCTCGGACAAAACGTTCAATTGCTTCGCGAAGAAGGTCGGATCGTCGGTTGGCAGGCTGTTGCACGCGATATTACCGAGCGCAAACGGGTAGAAGAAGAATTGCGGCATGCGAAGGAAGCCGCCGAATCCGCCACCAAAGCAAAATCCGAATTTCTGGCGATGATGAGCCACGAAATCCGCACGCCGATGAACGGCGTCATCGGAATGACCGACCTGCTTTGGCGCACGCCGCTCAACGAGGAACAACGGGATTATGTCAACACCATCCGCACCAGCGGCGAGTCGTTGCTCACGATTATCAACGACATTTTGGATTTCTCCAAAATCGAATCGCACAGGCTCGACCTCGACCATCAACCATTCTCCGTGCAGCAATGCATCGATGATTGTTTCGACCTCTTGGCACCGAAGGCAACGGAAAAGAATCTCGAGCTGCTCTCGCTGGTTGAATCCGACATTCCCACGCTTGTCATTGGCGACGCCGTTCGTCTGCGCCAGATTCTTGTCAACTTGATCAGCAACGCCATCAAATTCACTCCCCGCGGCGAAGTGTTCGTGCACGTGGATAACCAACGAGCTTCTTCGGGCGCGAACATGCTGCACTTCTCTATTCGTGATACCGGCATCGGCATTCCCCCATTGAAAGTCGAACGGCTGTTCAAAGCTTTTTCACAGGTCGATTCTTCTCTGACTCGTAAATTCGGAGGAACAGGACTCGGGCTTGCGATCTCATCACGGCTCACCGAATTGATGGGAGGACGCCTTTGGGTCGAAAGTACGGAAGGAATCGGTTCGATATTCCATTTCACTGTTCGCCTGCCTGCTCGCCTCGTCTCCGACGAGTCGGAGCGGGCGGCTCCCACGTCCAAAGTGCCGAACGAACCGTTTGATGCGCAGGTTTTTCCGCTGCTCGCGAACAAGCGTGTTCTTTTAGTTCATCAAAACGCCACGAGCTTAAAAGTTTTGGCCAGCTATTGTCAGCGTTGGTCGATGCCGGCAAGGGCAACGTCATCGCAAGAGCAGGCGCTGGAATGGATCCGCTCGAATGAAGAGTTCGATGTCGCACTGCTGGATGCGTCGATGCCCGGAGTAGGTGGTATTGAGCTTGGCTCCAGAATAAGGTCGCTGCGCTCCGGGTCGAAAATGCGCGTAGCCCTTGTCATCTCTCCCGCTCAGGAAGAATTGAAAAAGTCTTACGCATCTCTCTTTGACGCCTTCATCAGCACTCCTCTCAAATCCGGAGACGTGCGAAAGAGTTTCGTACAGATGTTGAAGAAAGAAGATGCATCCGAGGCGCCGACAAGCTCTGCCGTCGATCACGCCGGTGCCGGCCGCCCATTGAGAATTCTTGTTGCTGAAGACGATTACACCAACCAACGGCTCATGGAACGCATGCTGAATCAATTGGGGCATAGCGTTCAAATCGTTACATCGGGTGAGGCGGCGCAGAAAGAAGTTCGATCGCATTCCTACAATGTCCTGTTTGTCGATATTCATTTGCCGGGGTTAGATGGACTCAGTGTTGCCGAACTCATCCATCAAGAACTCGGCGAGGCGCGCCGCCCGAAGCTCATTGTAATGAGCGCCGATATGACCGACGCGGATCGGGCTGCCTACGTGCGCCCGGGGGTCGATGACGTGCTGAGCAAGCCCATCCGGCTCGAAGAAGTCCAGCGAAAGCTTGAACTTGTCGTCCGGCAACAACATTCATTAGCGGGGTAACGTGCGTGTTCTCATTCTCGGTACGGGGGGTGTGGGTGGATACTTCGGAGCAAAGCTTGCCGCCGGAGGCAACGATGTATGGTTTGTTGCGCGTGGTTCACATCTCGCGGCAATGCAAGAGCGCGGCTTGGTGGTTCAATCCCCCGAGAAAACACTTCGCATACCTCCAGGCCAAATGGTCGCGCGCCCTGCTGATGCGCCGCCCGCCGACGTCATATTCTTCTGCGTGAAGTCGTACGACACCGAGTCAGCCGCAGAACAGTTGAAGCCGGCTATTCATTCCCGCTCCGTCATCCTGTGCCTTCAAAACGGGATCGACAACGAAGAAAAGATTCAGAGAATTCTTCCTGATACAGAAGTGTATGGCGGCGTGGCATACATCTCCTCGACTATGACGGCGCCGGGCGAGATCACCGAGGGAGGCGGCATACGTAAAATCGTGTTTGGCCCGACAAAGCAATCCACAGGTACACACACAGATTCAATTCTTCACGCGCTGACATCTTCCGGCATCCAGGCGGAGCGCTCCTCAGATATCAGGCTTGATCTGTGGAAAAAATTTGTGTTTATCACGGGGGCAGCCGGCGTCACTGCGCTTACCCGGCAGACGCTGCACGAGATCATCAGCGACGTGTATGTGCGGCAACTGTTTCGCGATGCAATGGCAGAAACTGAACTTGTCGGCCGTGCTCACGGTGTTCCCCTGCCATCGGATATCGTCGAAGGATTTCTTTCCTCCGTGCAGCGATTTAAAAACAACACCTACTCCTCGCTGTATCACGACCTCGTCAATGGCAAGCCTCTGGAGATCGATGCGCTGGCGGGCACTGTGGTGCGGCTCGCCGATCGGTACCACCTCGCCGTTCCGATTCAACAAACCATCTATGCCGCACTCCACCCCTTTCACGTCAAGCACCAACACCTGCGGCAAGTTTCTTCTGTCCAATGACGTCCGCTCGACCGACCAACAATCTTTGCGACTCATGCATCCACCGGCGGCTCATCGCCAGCCGGCGCGGAAGCACCTTTGTCTACTGCGCACGCTCGGAATCGGACGAGCGTTTTCCGAAGTACCCGCGCCTTCCGGTCGCACGATGCACCAGCTTTGCCAAGCACAGCGCGGATAACAAGCAATCTTGATTCTCCATCATTTTAGTCGTTTCTTGCTTCGCGTTCACCGCCAATGAATCGCGGTTTCTATTCCGTGCAACTCATCCTCCAGAACATACGCCAGCTTGTTACCGTCGCTGCTCGCGGCGCTTTTGCTAAATCCGGACACGCCATGCGCGACCTCGGCGTTCTCGACGACGCAACGGTACTGATCGAAGACGGAATCATACGCTGGGTCGGAGCGTCATCCGACTTTCACGAACCTTCAATCGCTGACGCCACAATGTTAGATTGTTCCGAACTGGCCGCCCTGCCGGGATTTGTCGATTCGCACACGCATCTTCTCTTCGCGGGGTCGCGCGAGGATGAGTTCGCAATGCGGGTCGAAGGAAGGTCGTATCAAGAAATTGCCGATGCCGGCGGCGGCATTTTGAGCACTGTCAATGCTACGCGCGCGGCATCCAAGAAAGAATTGAAAAAACTCGGCCGGCAACGCCTGGATGACATGTTGAAACTCGGCACAACAACGGTCGAAATCAAATCCGGCTACGGCCTCACGCAAGACGATGAGATCAAGATGCTTGAGGCCATCAATGAATTAGCCGAGGAACATTACTCTACGGTCGTTGCAACATTTCTCGGTGCGCACGCTCTGCCGCCGGAATTTGCCGGGAATGCTGACGGCTACGTTGCCGTGTTGTGTCAGCGACTTCTCCCCTACATCGCCAAGCGAAAGCTTGCCGCGTTCTGCGATGCGTTCTGCGAAACCAAGTACTTCACCGTTGCGCAAACGGAGACGCTCTTCCGCGCGGCGCTTGCCGCCGGACTTAAGCTGAAACGTCACGCCGACCAACTGACGCAAATCGGCGCGTCAAAATTAGGCGCGTCATTCCACGCAACGTCTATTGATCATCTGGAAAAAATAGATTCCGATGCCATGGAAGCCATCCGCGAGGCAGGTTCGATTGCCACCGTGTTGCCCGGCGTTTCATTTTTTCTGAACTACGGCTATCCGCCGGCACGGCAGATGATCGATTCCGGACTTCCAATCGCCATCGCCACAAATTTCAATCCCGGCTCTTGCATGTCGTTCTCCATGCCGATGATGATGACGATCGCTTGCACGCACATGGGTTTGACGCCGGAAGAAGCTCTTGCCGCGGCGACGGTCAATGGCGCTGCGGCGCTTAACCTTTCCCACCGTATCGGAAGTATCGAAGTTGGGAAGGAGGCCGATATTATTCTCTACCGCATCCCACACTACCGCCACCTCGCGTATCATTTTGGAGTGAACCACGTGGAAACAATTATCAAGCGCGGGGTGATTCTTGAGTTCTGACCGACAACGTGTGGTGCCTGGCGTCGACCTTGCCGGAAGCCCAAAGCGGAACACCGGCGTTTGCGTGTTAGTGGGGAAACGCTTGGCAATGTCCGGCAAGGCGCTATCATCTTGCCTCGATTACCATACACCACTTAACCAATCTGCATAACCTATGAAACAAATTGTCGAATGCGTTCCCAACTTTTCCGATGGCCGCACTCTAACGACGATTGAAGCAATCGCGGCAAGCGTCCGATCGGTCTCAGGTGTCAAGCTCTTGAACGTAGAGCCGGACAACGACTACAATCGGACGGTGGTAACGTTCGTCGGCGAACCACCGGCGGTGGTCGAAGCGGCATTTCAAGCAACGAAGACCGCCTCCCTTCTCATTGACATGAACACGCACAAGGGCGCACATCCGCGCATCGGCGCAACGGACGTTGTTCCCTTCATTCCTATCAGCGGCGTAACGATGGATGAGTGCGTGCAACTTGCCAACGTGTTTGGTAGGCGCGTCGCCGAAGAGCTTGATATTCCTATCTACCTGTACGAATATGCGGCACGCTCTCCTCAGCGCCGCAATCTGGCAGATATCCGAAAAGGAGAATATGAAGGTCTGCCGGAAAAGTTAAACGACCCTGCTTGGTTTCCCGACTATGGCGCCGCAACGTTTAATTCCAAATCCGGCGCAACGGTAACGGGAGCGCGCAAATTTTTGATTGCGTACAACGTCAACCTCGGCACGCCGGACGACAAGCTGGCACACGAGATCGCACTGCGTATCCGCGAGAGCGGCCGACCGAAGAAAGGTCCCGACGGCAAGCCGCTCAAGGACGAGAACGTGGAAACGATCAAGATTCCCGGAACGCTGAAAGCCGTCAAGGCGATGGGGGTGCGCTTGGAGCGATTCAACATTTCACAAGTTTCCATCAATCTCGTGGATTTCGAGACGACTTCGATGCACGATGCGTTTGAAGAAGTTAAGAAGCAGGCCTTCTCGCTTGGAGTCGAGGTCGCCGGCAGCGAATTGGTCGGGCTGACGCCGCTCAAAGCCGTGCTGATGGCCGGAAAATTTTATTCGCAAGGCCAACCCCTTGAGGATCGAGAGCTTGTTGAGCTTGCCGTCCGCAAACTCGGGTTGAATCAACTCGAACCGTTTGACCCAAAGAAAAAAATCATTGAATACCAACTCGAAGAAGACTCGCCTATGCTCGTGAAGAAAACCGTCTTGGCATTTCTCGACGAAACAGCATCGAACTCGCCCGCTCCCGGCGGCGGCAGCATAGCGGCGCTCGCCGGAACGCTGGGCGCGGCGCTCACGTCAATGGTCTGCCGGCTGACGATCGGCAAGAAAAAATACGCAGACGTTCAGGAAACTATGGAAGAGGTTCTTTCAAAAGCTGAAGCGTTGCGCGCACGTCTCACGGCCATCATCGATGCGGATACGGCCGCCTTCAACAACGTGATGGCCGCATTCGGCCTGCCGAAGGAGACGGAGGAACAGATGGTCATTCGCTCCAAGGCCATCCAAGGCGCCACGAAAGAAGCGACGCTCGTTCCGTTTCACCTCATGAAGCTGTGCGAAGAGGCGTTGGCCCTCACAAAGATTGTTGCTGAAAAAGGAAACCCGAATTCGATTTCCGACGCCGGCGTTGCCGCTCTCATGCTTCACGCCGCCTGTGAAGGCGCGAAGCTGAACGTGAAGATCAATCTCAGCACCATCTCCGACGAACAGTTCGTGGCGCGATTGCGATCCGACATCGCGGGGATTGCTCAACGAGTTAAAGACCTCGCAACGGCTGTGGAATTCCGCATAACTTCCGTTATCGGCTGATCAGAAGCTGATTCCTCAACTCTGAGAATCACTTTTCGTTTGTGCGCTGATTGGCCTTGCCTCTCGGCATATCATTCACTATCGTTGAACCAGCCCGCTACGCGTTCTGGCGGGCCAGCCCGCTACGCGTTCTGGCGGGCCAGCCCGCTCACCACATCAATCCATCCAATCACGGAGGGTGTATGCGCCCCTTAACTATTCTTTGCTTGGCGGTTTTGCCGGTTGCCATCGGACTCGGACAGGGTTCAACACGATTGATAGGCATGGGTGGTGTCTCGCTTGCCGTTCCCGACCCGCAGAGTGAGTTTCTCTTCAATCCCGCAAAGATTGCTCAGATCGGCGGGATTATGATTCAAGCCAATCCTAACTACATGCCCTACTCAATGGATTACGGCAGGAGCAGCAGCTATTCCAGTGGACCGTCTACATCATCATCCGAACAGACAAACCGGACTTTTTCGCTG
The DNA here is from genome assembly GCA_016218005.1 of Ignavibacteriales bacterium. GTDB lineage: Bacteria > Bacteroidota > Ignavibacteria > UBA10030 > UBA10030 > JACRFF01. The sequence goes on along the minus strand of JACRFF010000240.1, from coordinate 1,209 downwards.
AAAACATTGCCGGTAGTTGCAACTGTCTCGCTGGGCTTTCTGCACTTCGGCGCGATGGCTGGAACGATCTCCAATTCACAAACTTACTCATACACGAGCACAAGCACGTCTACATCATATTCGTCCTCAAGTTCTTCTAAAGGCGAGACTTCTCTCTCTCAGCAATTGCTCCAAGCTGTTGCAGCGTTGGATCTCGGATTTTTATCTGTCGGAATTTCTGCGCGGACATCGAGCGCCACCGAGACAAGCTCTTCTTCGTATGTCAGTACTTCGTCCGGATCGAGTCCAAACACCAGCAGTTCCGAGTATGAAACCACGTTTGGACCTAAGAGCTATCTCGCCGGAGCGGTACTGGGTTCGCCTTCTTCTATAGAAGTGAGTGCATCATACGAGCTATTTTCAGATAAGTCAGAGGAGAACACAAAGTCTTCCATTTCTAATGGAGTTCCGGCTACAGGACCCTTTTCTGTTTATTATAGCTCAACGAACAACAATCGGGCAACGGCGCTGGCGCGTTTTAATTTGGGAAAGATTCTTCTCGGCGTTCGTGCGTCAAGATTGGGAGGGACCATGGACTATTCTTCAAAGTCGAGCTACACCACTCCCCCGAACACGGAACTCAAAACTTCAACTCAAGAGCAAACCGCGTGGGACTATGGTGCAGGATTCTCGTGTACTGTCGAGAACTTGGGATTGTTTTCGTTCGAGTATACGATCACTTCAGCGACCTTGAACTCGAAATCCTTTGCAACCTACGCAACTCTAGGCTCTTCCGGGAAAAAATTCAATGTCGGCGATGTTGTGAATGATGGGGAAACAAAAACAACGATAAATTCGATCCGTGGAGGAGTTGAGTTTGCTCTTTCGGAAGGATTCAAACTTCGTGTTGGCCCGGAAATCATGTGGTCGGGGAGCAACTATTCCACAAACGACTATCTCTCTTCTTCGCGGTCAGAGTATACCGGTCAAGCTTATTCTCGCATCGCTGGCTACGCGGGCGCAACCATAAGTCTGGCCGTTGTGCGATTGGACTATGCTCTGGCAACGAATCCTATTACGATATATAACTACTACGGCCCCGGTGGGGATGTCCAATTCACGCACTACCTCTCTGCAACAATACAACTCTAACCGAAAAGCGGAGACAGTAAACGACGGGGGAGACGCATCTGGTCTTCCCCGTTGTTGTTTTACCATCCGCCCATGACG
>JACRFF010000233.1 GCA_016218005.1 Ignavibacteriales bacterium | reverse complement strand
TTTGGCATATCCTTTCACCGTCTCAACAAGATTGGGAATCAAATCATACCGCCGTTGATACTGATTCTCCACCTGACTCCACGCGCTTTGCACTCCTTGGTCGGCTGCAACGATTTTGTTATACACGCCAACCACCCATCCAATCGTCAGCAGGATGATGAGTAACAAACCGCCTACCACCGAGAGCGTGATGATCAATCCTTTGCTCATAGCAATTCCTCTGTATTGATAGTTTTCACTGTAATTCTGAATCAATGGTAACAAATGTTGATAGGATTTACAAGCTGAACCGTTTGGACACGAGAATTTTTTACGAAGGTAGAACGACAGGGTGAACAGAGACCGCTTACTGAAAGGGAAATAGGACTAAGATTCGGTTCACGGATTATTGCAGCAGCGACCGTGCGATAACGATGCGCTGAATCTCGGACGTGCCTTCATAAATTTCCGTGATCTTTGCATCTCGCAGATATCGCTCCACTTTGTACTCGCGCATATATCCGTAACCGCCGTGAATCTGAATTGCTTCCAAAGCGGCTTGAACGGCAACCTTGCTGGCAAAGAGCTTCGCCATGGCAGCTGCTTGCCCGTAGTTTTCGTTCTTGTCTTTCTGCGAAGCCGCAGTCAAGATAAGTAAACGTGCCGCTTGGATATTCGTGGCCATATCCGCAAGCTTGAATTGAATTGCCTGAAGGTTGGCGATGGGCTTGTCGAATGCCTTCCGCTCTTTGCTGTATTTCACCGACGCATCCAAACTGGCTTGCGCTATTCCCAACGCTTGAGATGCGATGCCAATGCGACCGCCATCCAGCGTTCTGAGCGCGAACTTGATGCCGAAACCTTCCTCCTTGATGAGATTTGCTTTGGGCACTCGGCAATCGCTGAATGACAACGACACCGTATCCGAGCTGCGGATGCCAAGCTTCTTCTCCTTCTTTGCGACGGAAAAGCCCGGCGTTCCCTTCTCCACAATGAACGCCGAAACGCCGCGATGTCCTTTCGTTTTATCGGTCTGAGCCATGACCAACACCACGTCCGCATTCGCTCCGTTGGTGATGAAATTTTTCATGCCGTTCAGAACGTAGAAATCTCCGTCGCGTTCGGCGGTCGTTCGTTGATTGGTGGCATCACTGCCGGCTTCCGGCTCCGACAGCGCAAACGCGCCAAGCTTTTTCCCCGTTGCAAGCTCGCGGAGATACTTTTCCTTTTGTTCGTCCGTGCCGAACGTTTCCAAGCCCCAGCACACGAGCGAATTGTTGACCGACATGATAACACCCGCAGAAGCATCGGCCTTTGAAATCTCTTCCATCGCAAGAACGTAGGAAATCGTATCCAAACCGGCGCCGCCGTATTGCTCACCGACCATCATCCCCATGAAGCCAAGCTCACCCATCTGCTTCACGGCGTCGTACGGAAATTGTTCTTTTTCGTCGCGTTCGTCAGCGCTCGGCGCTAGAACCTCTTCAGCAAATTTCCGCGCTGTTTCCTGAATCATCAATTGTGTTTCGGTAAACTCAAACGTCATGAGATAACTCCACTCCCAAAGGGACAAGTTGTTCCCTCGGGATCAGACGTGAAATACGTTGCGCTTGCTTCATTTCGGCTGGGTCTTGTCCCTTTGGGAGTAGTCGTAAAATCCTTTGCCAGATTTTCGTCCGAGGTATCCGGCGGCAACCATTTTTTTAAGTAAGGGGCACGGTCGATACTTTGAATCGCCCAATCCTTTGTGCAACACCTCCATAATGGCAAGACACACATCAAGACCAATAAAATCCGCAAGCGCTAATGGACCCATCGGATGATTCATCCCCAGTTTCATGACGGTGTCTATCGATTCCGGAGTAGCGACCCCCTCCATCACACAATACATCGCTTCATTCAGCATCGGCAGCAAAACACGGTTGGATACAAAGCCGGGATAATCATTCACTTCGACGGGCACTTTGCCGAGTTGTTCCGCAAGCGTTTTGACGGCGGCAAAAGTTTCGTTCGATGTGGCAAGCCCGCGGATGACTTCGACAAGTTTCATCACCGGAACCGGATTCATGAAATGCATGCCGATGACCTTATCTGGCTTCGTTGTGGCCGCAGCAAGCGCCGTCAACGATATCGATGAAGTATTGGAAGCCAGAATCGCCGAGGGTTTCGTGAACATATCCAAGTTCTGGAACAACTCCTTCTTGACGTTTTCATTTTCTGTTACTGCTTCCACAACGATATCCGCATCTTTGACCGACTCTTGAAGATTCGTGCTGATACGCAATCGGGAAAGGGTTTCAGCTTTCTGTTGTTCCGTCAGCGTTCCCTTCTTGACTTGGCGGTCAAGATTGCCCTCGATGGTTTTCATTCCACGAGCCAGAAATTCATCTTTCACGTCGATCAACACGACGGAAAATCCGTACTGTGCGAACGTGTGCGCAATTCCATTGCCCATCGTACCTGAGCCGATCACTGCGATCTTGCCTGCCCGACTACGCCGTTCAGGCGGGCCTGCGGCTCGATTGAGCTCGCCGAAATCCCGACTGACGGCAGATGGGCTGATTTCATTCATAACTGATGTTACGCAAAACTAAAAAATGGCTTCCGTGCCTGCACGCCTGCCTGTCCGGTAGGCAGGCCAAAGTGCATTTATGTTTCGGCACGCAGGCGTGCGAATACATGCCCTGGGTTATGGGTATCCATCCCCTTGGGATAGGTCGCTCCGATGGAGCTTGCCTGCTGAACCTGCCTGCGCGAAGCTTCGGCGAAGGCAGGCATTCGGCAAGCAGGCTTTTGTTTC
>JACRFF010000231.1 GCA_016218005.1 Ignavibacteriales bacterium | reverse complement strand
CGACTTGCATAGCCGATGACAGATGAAGGGGGCGGGCTTTCCTGCAGCAACAAATGAACAGACACGCACTGTATCATGGTGAAATCGACGCTGCACGTAAGGCGTTCAAGGCTTTCTTATCTGACAGCAGAGGCGACACCCGGTAATCCGAGAAACCTCCCATTGACCGCAGGTATGCCGAAAACGATTCCAGGGCTGAGAGAAAAGAATCGAACTCCCCAAGTGACCACCAATAGTGAAGGAGATTCCCACCGAGTTTCTCGGCTAGAGTCCTCATCTTGGATTCACATCTGTGCGGGGGGAATTCCGCCAGGGTGAACCGTTCCGGACGAGTTACAGGGCGGTTCAACCTGACGTGCTAAAAGTGACCACGAGTCTGTAGCCGAACAGCCAGTCGTTTTTTTTCCTTCCGATTGTACAATCTTAAATCCTTTGGGTTGCCCCCGAAGCTCTCTTAAGGCTCTTTACAAGAAGATTTGTTCATTTTTGTGCTTGCCCCATTCAAGTTCCTCCGTGGCATCGCATTTGAGCAACATGGATAGAGACAGACAAACTCAAGGAGGTACGACCATGGTTACAAACCTCAGCCATATTCATCGGGGGAAGAATCTGTCGGAATACGACCTTCATTTCATCGACGACGATTCGCCATCCGGCAGTGTTGCAGGGAAACTCGGCATCCTCATGTTTCTTGTGGCGTATTGGTATTTCGTTTTTCGGCTGATCTTCTGATTGCGCTTCACTGTGGCGCCCGGATAGTCAGAAGAAGAACTATCCACGCGAAGGATTCTGCAAGCAAAGGCGATCACTCGGCGTGCAGTTGTAGACGTAGGTAGGGAAGTCGACTCTCCTCACTGCAAACCGCTTTTTCACTCGCAACACAAGATCGAGGTCCTCTCCAAACGGGATTTCGCGAAACCCGCCGACTCGCATCAAAACGGAACGACGCGCAAAGAACGTTCCGCCAACATAACACCGACTGACGTGAATCATTTTCCCGGGATGCTCGAGATCGACTACGGATTGCTTCGAGCGCGGGCCTCGAACGTGAACCCTGCCATACAGCATCGCGATTGAATTCCGGCGTTCCATCAACTCCACGCGCTTCCTGATATGATCGCGCAAGTACCAATCGTCCGAATCAAGAAAGCAAACGTACTTGCCCCGCGCCAGCCGAAGTCCAACATTGCGCGACCGCGCAAGTCCTTTGTTGGCATGCCGCACAAAAATTATTCGTGGATCGGCAAGAGCAATGGGAGTAAGCTGCGCCATTGTACCATCAGCGCTGCCATCGTCGATGATGATCAACTCGATGTTTCGATATGATTGATTGAGCGCCGACTTCACCGCCTTCGTTACTAACTTTTCCCTGTTGTACGTGCAAAGAATGACCGACACGAGCGGCGTTCCAAAATCCTTCGT
>JACRFF010000232.1 GCA_016218005.1 Ignavibacteriales bacterium | reverse complement strand
CGACGGAGCTTGTCTTGGCTTCTATCATCCTTCGCGAGAAGTTTCCGAATCTCCACTCTTCCCACAAAATCTCTTTCAAGCCGATGATGCCGAACATCCGCGCTATGCTTGCTCAAGCCGACGCCGCGCTGGTGCTGGAGTCCTTTCCCGATGAGCACGGTGCCACCCAGCTCTTCGCGCTCGACCTTGCTGAAGAATGGGCGGACTTGACGGAACTTCCCTACGTTCACGGTTTTTGGGTGGCGAGAGAAGAAGACCTTCCGACCGTGTACGCCGAGCGGCTCGTTGCCGCAGCGAATGAAGGAGTCAGCGCCCGCCGCACCATTGCCGAAGCCTATGCACTGCGGAAAGGTTTTTCCGTCGAGTCGGCGCGGACGAAGGTCGAACAGTTCGATTTTTTCTTAGACGACCGAGAGCAAGAAAGTCTGAGCGAATTCTTTCGGCAAGCGTTCTATCATGGTATTCTCGGCGATATCCCCGACCTCAACTTTTTCGACCTTCCTTCCTCAGCGCCGTCCAAGAACTAACCGGCGCTTGCTTCGTTGAATTCCCTCAAAAAATTCTTACCTTTGAACGAATTCCGATGCTCAAGTCGCTTTCCATCAAGAACTACGCCCTTATCGAGTCGATTGAGATTCAGTTCGAATCGGGACTGAATATTATCACGGGCGAAACCGGCGCCGGAAAATCCATCATCATTGATGCGCTTAGTTTAATCCTTGGCGAGCGCGCCAGTGCAGATGAAATCCGCAAAGGAGCGGAGAAGGCGGTGGTCGAAGGAATACTTGCGGTTGCTGGCAACAAGATGGTTCTGCAACTGTTGCACGAACATGAACTCGATGCCTCCTGTGGCGTCGCCAGCGACGAATTGATTCTCCGCCGCGAAGTATCCGCCAAAGGCCAATCGCGATGCTTCGTGAACGACACGCCGGTTGCGCTCAACGTTTTGAAATCGATGGGCGACGCTTTGGTTGATTTGCACGGGCAGCACGAACACCAATCGCTGTTGCGGAGTGAAACACACATCGGTATGCTGGATGATTTTGGCGGATTGCACGGGCTTGTCGCTGAGTATCGCACATCATACGACACGCTCACCGGGCTGTTTGCCGAATACGAATCACTCAAGGCGAGGGAGCGTCAACTGAAAGAACGCCGCGACCTGTACGAATTCCAAATGAAGGAAATCGACGAGGTCAACCCAACGCTTGATGAAGAAATCCGGTTAAACGAAGAACTGCGCATTCTCGAGAACGCAGAAAAACTATTCGAGGCGACCTCGCAGCTTCACCAGATGTTGTACGAAGGTGAAACGGCCGTGTATGATGCGCTGGTGCGAGCGCGCAATCAACTGCAAGACCTTGCGGAGATCGACAAGCAGTTTGAAGATATGAGAAATGAATGTCAGTCGGCGGCGGCGATCGTCGGTGAGATCACGAAGTTCGTGCAGAGCTACAACTCCAAGATCGAGTTCAACCCGGAGCGATTAGAAGAAATTCGTGAGCGGCTCGGTGCGCTTTCCATGCTGAAAAAGAAATACGGCGGTACGCTGGATGCGGTCATTGAACATCGGGCGTCGATTGGAAAGGAATTTGCGATCGCAGAAAACTTTGACGGAGAATTGAAAAAACTCGAATCGCGCATCGGGTCTCTCCGGAAAACATGTTCGGAATCCGCGCAACGGCTATCGGCCAAGCGACAGGAACTGGTGCCGCGCGTCAATCGGTTGGTGGCCGCTGAACTGACGAAGCTTGGGATACCCAACGGCAAGTTTGAAGTGCGGGTCGAGAACACGATTATTCCGGCACCGAAGAACGGACAGAATGCCCGCCTGACCGGCATAGTCGGGCAGGCCCGCCTGACCGGTATCCGCCAGAACGGCATGGGCGGGCAGGCCCGCCTGACCGGCATAGTCGGGCAGGCAGAGCGAGTCTATGTTGCCGCAGGCCGGGAAGGATACGTTGCGACTGCGACAGGGATTGACAACGTGGAGTTTTTTCTTTCCACCAACACCGGCGAAGATGTGAAGCCGTTGGCGAAAGTGGCATCGGGCGGCGAAGTATCGCGCGTGATGCTCGCGCTTAAATCGATTCTTGCAAAAT
>JACRFF010000234.1 GCA_016218005.1 Ignavibacteriales bacterium | reverse complement strand
CTCGTTCCCATGCTCTGCATAGGAACGAGAAAATTCATCAATGAAGAATAGTGTTCCCACGCAGAGCGTGGGAACAAGGAAATGATCGCCGGCGTTGACGCGGGCGTTGTGGTGCGCCCCGTTATGCGTAGCGCAACCGTAAGTTTCATCCTAGGTCTTCGGGTGCACCGCCCGGTGCCGATTTTCTCGTTCCCACGGTCTCCCTGCCCGCCGCTTCACTTTGGCAGGCGGGCGTGGGAACGGAAGTGCTTAACGCTCTGCGTTGAGATCAGGAGTACTAGATGACACGCTCCCTGCCTCCCGTCTCGCCTTCGGCTCGCCGAGGCGGACGCGGCAAGGCGGGCGACTCGTCCGCATAGACTCGTCGAGGCTGGTCGGAGACGAGGCGAGAAGACAGGTATCAAGCACCAATAAAGAACAGTGTTCCCACGCAGAGCGTGGGAACAAGGAAAAAGGATTCACGACTGCCGAGTCTTTTTCTCGTTCCCACGGTCTGAGAGCGTGGGAACAAGGAAATCTCGCTCAACAGATGTCTCGCCTTTAGAGGGCGAAGTGCCACCATCAACGTATCAACTGCATTTTCTTCGTGTCGACTTTGCCATTCGCTACCAAGCGGTAAAAGTACACGCCGCTCGGCAAACCGGAGGCGTCAAATCGGCTGTCATACTTTCCTTGCGCTAACCATTCATCCACCAGCGTCAGCAGTTCTCTCCCTAACACATCGTAGATTTTCAGCGTCGCGTTGCCGTCGGCAGGAACGGAGAAGGAAATCGTCGTGGTTGGATTGAAGGGATTCGGATAGTTTTGTTCCAGCCGAAATTCATTTGCCAGCATGCTCTTGTTTGCGACAAGCGTCGAGATGCCGGTCCGGAATCGGAATATTTCCGACCACGGAGCCGGCCCGACACCGTTCGTCGCCGTCACGCGCCAGAAATAGTACGTGTACGGCGCAAGCGACGGGAAGTAGATGGACGTGTCTTTGTAGTTCGACGTATCGACCATCAGAGGCGAGAAGAGCGCGTTGCCCGCAAGCTGGAACCGGTACGAATCGGCGGCGAGCGCTTTTGCCCAACTGAATCTCAGATTCGTTGCCGTATCCGGCGCATAATTGCGCGGTGAGACCAGCACGGGCATTGCGGGAAATCCCGTGAAGAAACTGCGGGCAGCCGCGTAATTCCCCGTTCCACCCGCATTGCTCGCATTGACGCGCCAGAAATATTTCTGCTGACCTTGAAGCACGGTCAGCACTTTGAATGTATCCGCCATCTGCTCGGCAGTTTTTCCAAGCGTGAATACGCTGTCGAGCGCCGTCTCAAATGAGTAGAGATTCGAGGGCGATGCCGGTAGCCACGAAAAGACCAGCGGCAATCCAACGTTCATTGCGTTTGCTGCCGGCGTGATGGGGAGAGGCGCTTGCGGAGCTTGCACCGTCAGCACGAGCGACATACCGCTTTCGTTCCCGTTGCGGTCGACCGAAGTGACAACATACGAGAATGGACCCGGCTGTCCCGTCATCGGCGTGAGGCGCGCAAGCCGCGTTCCTTCGATCGAAGCAAGATTTCTCGCGTCGGCAATCTCGGTCGGCTGCACCGAGGCGTGGTCGAACCGATAGATGGCGTAGCGCGACGCTGTATCTCCATCGAACGCCACCGACGGTTTATCCCATGTCATCCCGGCGCTGCCGGCTACTTGCGCGTACTGTAAATTGCCCGGCGTATTCGGCGCCATCGTATCCTTCCACGCCATGGTCGGCACAATGGCAGGATACTTGTAGAAATTGTTTTTGAGCGAATCGGCAAAACCCTTGGGATTATCTAACACGCCGACAAGCGCGCGGAAGAAAACACTTCCTTGCACATTCGCGTTGGCGCGATTGAGATTGATTTGGTTCGGCAATTCACTCGCAGGCCAGTTGGAGGCGTCTGCGATTCGATAGGCGGCTTGACCCGGATAGAAATGACGTCCGTTGAGTTGCGTCCCCCACCACGGCATGAGGATGCTGTAATCCTGGCTTCCCGTGATCTTCCAATAGAGTTGCGGCGTAATATAGTCGATCCACTGATTAGCAAGCCACGTTGGGGCGTCGCACGAAATTGCATCGTATGCCGACAATCCTACGATGCCGGACGGAACCCCGCTCTTCCAAATTCCAAACGGACTGATGCCAAACTTCACCCACGGCTTCACGACTTGGATGCTGTCGTGCACCATCTGCACAAGCTTGTTGACGTTGTCTCTGCGCCAATTGGCTTGCGTTAAATTGTTAGGATTGTTTGCCGCAAACGTCGCGGCATCCAACGTGTACGGCATATATGGATCAGACGAACCTGTCGGCGGATACGGATAGAAATAATCATCCCAATGCACACCGTCGATGTCGTACCGACGAACGACATCCATCATCACATTGGCAACGTGCGTTCGTGCCGCAGGAAGTCCGGGGTCCAGAATCTTGATTGTCCCGTACGCAATCACCCAATCCGGGTGAAGCACGGTGACGTGGTTGGATGGATGAGCATACCCACTTCCGCGGTCTGCCCGGTATGGGTTGAACCATGCGTGCAACTCCATACCGCGCTTGTGCGCTTCATCCACCGCAAACTGCAGAGGGTCGTAGAACGGATTCGGCGCCGCTCCCTGCTGTCCGGTGAGCCAGTATGACCATGGCTCGATCGACGATTGGTAGAACGCGTCGGCCTCGCAGCGAATCTGAAATATCACCGCATTGAATCCGGTGGACTTGAGTCGATCGAGAATCGAAATCAATTCGGTCTGCTGTGCCGCTGTGCTCAAACTTCGGCTCGACGGCCAATCAAAATTAGCCACTGTAGCTACCCACGCCGCACGGAATTCTTTTTTGGGTGGAAGGCCGAGCGCTTGCGGAGTTAAGACGGTTGATGGGATGAAAAACTGTGCGGAGATGGGTTCGATTAGAAAAAGAAAAAAGATTGCAGCGCGGAAGCAACGTCTCATGTGTTTTTCTCTTGGATCCGTTTCGTGAAATTTATCTGAAACCTCTGAAAAATCCAAATCAACGGTTGTGTCTCGGTTTGAAATTTGGTTTTGCAACTGGTGAAGATTGCTAAGGCGGGGGCGAGGGCAAGATGGGGCAGGGGATGAAAAGGATAATGGGACTATTCTGCTGGCGCAGTTTCTGGAGTAAACTCAAGCTTCTTCTTGTTTATCTTCCTCGCGGTTGACTTTGTTGAGCAATAGAACTCTTCTCGGGTCATTCCACTCTGCCGTATCATACTTTTGATAAGAAAGTCGTTATAATCCACTTTTGCCATATCGACAGTAACTCTTCTTTTCACGCCGCCAAAAAATCCAACGTATTGCGCGTGGCTCCCTTCTTGATTGTTGAGGGAGAAGCCTCGCGCCTTTAGAATTGCTACAACTTCCTGCGGGGTTAGGGGTGGAAATTTTTCAGGCAAGTTTCAACGAATGTGAACTTGGGTCGTAGTTTGCGATTGAAGAAAAGAAATAGACAAGTCTTCCTGCGATGGTACCCATGTGCCATAGTAAGAAATATAGTAACGGGGCTTTACGCAGGAATAGTCCTTGCTCTAATTCTTCGGTTGAAAATGCCTTAAAGTAAGAGACTATGGCGTTTGCCATTTTGCTCTTTGCCTCTTCTATCGAAGAGGCCGAAACAACTATATCTGTATCAAGGCAAATCAATCGATATTCCCCGCCTCGAACAAATCCCATCACACGCAGCCGAATGCCGTTGTTTCCCATGGTGCTTTTTCCGTTAGATGTTCAAATGTTCCCCAATTGTCCAAACTGTTCCTCACTATGGAGCGTCGAACCGAGGAACCTTCTAAATGTATCCGTTGCGCAGAACCGCTTGTCTTCTGGGTAGAAGCAATATACACAAATTAATTAAGTGTCAAATCATGACTTTCAGTAGACCGCTTTCAAAATCCAGCCACCCAATTCATGATTTTGCCAGAATGTTTGCAGCAAATTTTGTTCCGCCATCATATCCACGAAAAACAAAAGAACGCTGGACTTGCAATTATTACAATGTGGAATTCCGACCATCTGTATACATCTTGACAACCACAATTTTTCCCACACTACACTTTGGACGAAAGAGTCGTCGCAAAAGTTGTTCGAAACTTCAAACTAAGGCACTACTGCAACGTTTGCCACGTATGCTTCAACGACGTACGAATCAGTTTCTCTTCCACCATCTCCACCACCGTCACGTTGCCGATGTTCGTCGGAAGAACAAACCGCTTCTTGCCGCTGACAGTTTTCTTGTCGCGGGACATGGCGCGGAGAATGTCGGCAGGCTTAAGTGCATGAAAACGTGCACGGATGGGAATTCGCTGAATCAACTTCACGATCCGGTCGTGCACGTCGCCGGAGATCATGCCAAGCTCGCGCGCAATGTACGTTTCCGCCACCATGCCGACCAGCACGCCTTCGCCGTGCTTCACCACGCGGAACGCACCCGCCGCTTCCAGCGCGTGGCCTACCGTATGTCCGTAGTTGAGGATAACGCGCCGCCCGGTCTCGCGCTCGTCTTCCGACACGAGCCGAGCCTTGATGCCGCAACAGACGGATTGAATGTGGAGAATGATTTTTTCGTCCAGCACAAGCGCTCGGTCAAGATGGGATTCGAGGTACGCAAAAAATTCCGCATCGGCGATGACGCCGTACTTCACGATCTCGCCGAGGCCGCACGTTACTTCGCGCGGCGGAAGCGTTCGCAAGCAGTGCATATCCGCCCACACGAGCGACGGCTGATAGAATGCGCCGATCATGTTCTTGCCCAGCGGATGATTCACCGCCGTCTTCCCACCGACCGCGCTATCGACTTGCGAAAGGAGCGTCGTGGGCATCTGCACCAACGTGATGCCTCGATGGTAGGTGGCGGCAATGAATCCGCTCAGGTCGCCCACCACGCCTCCCCCCAGTGCAAGCACCGCCGATTTCCGTCCGATGCCGCGCTCCAACAGTGTCGTGAAGATTGAAGTTGCGCGGCGCAAACTTTTTTGCTGTTCGCCGGGGGGAACAACGATTGCCGACGCATCGAAATCGAAATGCCGGAGGTGCTTCAAGAGCGGCTGAAGATAGTGCGGCGCAATATGCGAATCGGTGATGACCACCAGCTGCCGTGGAATGCCGTGCCGCTGCAATGTCGGCGCAAAACCAGACAGCATGTCGTTGCCGACGTAGATCGGATAAGACCGTTCGTGCAGGTTGACCGTAATGGTGTGGCGCATCATGCTCCTTCTTTCTTCTGGAAACTCCGCAGCCGTTTGACGATTTCATCGACGGTGCTGCCGACGCGCTTGCGGTCCGAGGCAACAACAATATCGGCACGTTCGTAGAATTGCGACCGGCGTTCGAGCAAATCGCGCACGCGCGCATCCAATTGTTCCGGCGGCAAAATATTCCCCTCCTCGTCCCGCAACAATGGCCGGTCGGTGCGGTGCTGAACGCGGTGGAGAATTTCTTCCGGCGCAAGCTGCAGGTACACGACGATGCCGTTCAGTCGAATCAACTGAAAATTCTCTTCATTGGCGATACTGCCGCCGCCCAGCGAAACCACGCAATGGTCGCGCGCCGTTGACGCCTGCAACGCCTCGCGTTCCAGCGCCCGAAAGCGCTGCTCTCCCTCCGTCTGAAACAACTCAACGATGCGCTTGGAAGTTTTCTGCTCGATCCATTTATCAATGTCCACAAACTCGTACCCCAGCGTGTTGGCAAGAATCGGGCCGATGGTGCTCTTGCCGCTTCCCATGAATCCCGCCAGATAGATGAGCGTCTTCTTGGATTGTTCGCGGGTCATGGGTGAGATGAACAAAAAAGGAGGACTACAATTCCAACAGTGCGCCGAGCGACAACGTCATTCCATCAACATTGATTTTGGTCTTGATAGGATCGGCGGGCAGTGGAATGGTCTTTCCTTCGATCACGACGGTCGGCTGATTGTAGGTGTTTTCACTCGTTGTTTCCGGATCCCGAAATTTCACGT
>JACRFF010000230.1 GCA_016218005.1 Ignavibacteriales bacterium | reverse complement strand
TCAATCTGAACACCCAAACGTTTGAAGCGGTATCGCCGCAGAGCGTTCGCAACATTGCGCCCATTCAACTCTCGCGCACGACCACCATCGAACTCGGATATCAAGGAATGCCGAGCAAGGAGGTCGTTCTGCGCATCGATGTGTACTACGAGAACACAAAGAATCCGCTGGGGGCGTACGTCGTGCAAACGCCGAATGTTTTTTACGATTACGAATCCCTGCGCTCGTATTTGTCCGCGTATCTGCCCGCCGATACGGCAGTCAAGTACGCACAAACAATTTCGTCGCTTCCGCTCGGCACCATTACGCCGATGGAAGGAGACCCCGCCGACCTTCTCGTCGCTACGCGCAGCTTCGGCGACGTATCGTTCTTCGGCGGCGACGTTGCGATCACGTACGCGCCCTCGCCTTCGTTTTCCGTTGCCGCCAACTATAGTTTTCTCAGCAAGAATTTTTTTGAGAAGACCGCATCCGATTACGACGACATTTCGCTCAATGCCCCGAAACATAAACTCGGTTTCACCGGGTCGTACTCTAACGAAGCGCTCGGCTTCACCGGCGAGATCCGTGTGCGATACGTGGATAGTTATTTCGTACTCTCCGGCATCGGACGTGAGACGATCCCTTCGTGTACGCTGGCGGATATCAACGCTTCCTATCGCATTCCATTTCTTCCGTCGGCAACGTTGCTCTGTTCCGTGCAGAATTTGTTCGACACACGACATCAAGAGTACATCGGCGCGCCAAAGATCGGCAGACTGGCACTGTTTCGTCTTGCCTATGCACTGCTCTAAGGACGATTGGCCCCGTTCGATAGATGAACGTGAGGCAGCTGCACCCATAGGGCGGTATCCGAATTTTTCCCTATCTTATTGCGTTCACATCCAACTTTGTGGGGAGAAATTTGAGCGAAGAGCAAGCACAGCCGGCAACGCGTCGTGAATGGTTCCTTCTCATCACGCTTGCGACAATTCAGTTTACCAATATTCTCGATTTCGTGATTATGATGCCGCTGGGTCCTCAACTGATGAGGGTGTTTGACATGAACGCTCAGCAATTCGGGTTGGTGGTTTCGGCATATACGTTCAGCGCCGGAACCACGGGTTTGCTTGCGGCGTTCTTCATCGATCGATTTGACCGCCGCAGATCGCTCCTCTTCTTGTATGCAGGATTCGGAGTCGGAACTTTCCTCTGTGCCATTGCTCCCTCTTATGTTTTTCTGGTTGCAGCACGCATGACGGCGGGTGCGTTCGGCGGCATCCTCGGCGCAACGATCTTTGCCATCATCGGCGACGTCATTCCCTACTCGCGTCGCGGAGCTGCAACGGGCATGATCATGTCGTCGTTTTCCCTTGCAACGGTCGTGGGCGTTCCGACCGGAATGTACCTCGCAAACCGATTTTCGTGGCACGCTCCATTCTTCCTTCTTGCCGCCAATGCCGCGTTCGTGTGGGCGGTTGCCTTCCGTGCCCTCCCGGTCTTGCGAACCCATTTAGACAACGCTTCTGATGAATCACCGGTACGCGTTGTGGTTTCGCTTGTCGCATCGTGGAAGTACCTTCGCGCATTCGTTTTCATGATCTTATTAGTCTATGCCGGATTTTCCATCATACCGTACCTTGCGCCATTTTTAGTCTCGAACCTTAACATGACCGAAGCGCAACTGCCGTTGGTGTATTTCTTCGGAGGCGCGGCAACCATTTTCACATCAAGACTCTTCGGCCGGCTTTCAGACCAGTATGGCAAGAAAAGGATTTTTGCTATCCTCACACTCGTATCTCTTCTTCCGCAATTGATTCTTACCAATCTCACAGCGATACCGATCATACCCCTGCTCGTGCTGACAACTTTTTTTATGGTCTTCATCTCGGGTCGGGGCGTGCCGGCAATGGCATTAGTAACTTCCATGGTGGAACCGCACCGACGGGGAAGTTTTATGAGCTTGAATACTTCCGCTCAACAATTAGCGGCCGGCGTCGCATCGATGATTTCCGGGTCCGTACTCATCACCACCTCAAACGGCCAACTTCAGCGCTTCGATTGGATCGGCTGGATCGCTGCCCTTGTCGCGTGTGCGTGCCTATGGATGTCAACAAAATTGGAATCGTTGGAGGAAATAAGTCCCGCGCCCGTTGCATCACACGGCCGCTAACGGGGAACTCCATCGGGGCAAAAGCATCTGTGAAAGAGAGAAATGATTTGATGCTGCTGTAATGTATTTCATGGAATCACGAGAAAACATCGGCGCACGTTCGAATCAAATGAAGCGGTATATCAAACCGATACTGTACGCTGTTCTTGCCCTTGCCGTTGTTGCGCAACTCTTCCGACCGGAGCGCACGAATCCTCCTGTGAGCGCGGAACTCGACCTCCGGGCAGACCCGCACGTAAGGAAGGAAGTGCTTTCCATTCTTCAGCGCGCGTGCTTCGATTGTCAT
>JACRFF010000012.1 GCA_016218005.1 Ignavibacteriales bacterium | reverse complement strand
TAACGGTCGGCTCGCCGGTTACGACGGAACAAGAGGCGCAGCAGATTACCAGTTATGTAAGCATGTTTCTTGTTTTTCCCATGGTGTTGGCGATGCCGGCTATGCAAAATCCGGATGCAACGTGGATTCGCGTATTGTCCTTTTTCCCGTTGTTCACGCCGGCATTCATGGTGTTACGAATCCCAATTCAGATGCCCGCAACGTGGGAGATTCTCTCCACCATCGGCATTCTTCTTGTTTCATCGGTTGGGATGATGTGGGTTGCGGGAAAAATTTTTCGGACGGCAATCCTCGTCTATGGCAAGCGGCCAACGTTACCGGAGCTTTGGCGGTGGGTGCGGGCCGCGTAAAAAGATATTTCAACTACGCTTAATATCATGACGATTGAATCCATTCTTTTCTACGTGTTATCGGCGGGCGCCGTCGGTTCGGCGTTGTTCGTCGTGTCCCGCAGAAATCCGGTTGTTGCGGCTCTGTGGCTCATCTTCAATTTTTTCTGCCTCGCGGGTTTGTATCTCTCATTGCACGCGCAGTTCATTGCCGTCATCCAAATTATTGTGTATGCCGGCGCGATCATGGTGCTGTTTCTCTTTGTCATCATGCTCTTGAATCTGGGCGATGAGCGTCGGCTCGTGGAAGGCGTCACGCCGCGCAAGGTTGTCGGCGGAATTCTCTCCATCGCGGTTCTCGTAGAGCTATGGTATGTGTTTCTTGGAACGCCCAGCATTCAGCACGCTGCGCTCGGCAATCGTGCGACAGAAATCGGAACGGTCGAGCACATCGGCGCACAGTTGTTCACGAAATTTTTATTGCCGTTCGAGGTTACGTCGTTGCTGTTGACCGCCGCCATCGTCGGTGCAATCGTGTTGGCCAAAAGGAAATTGGACTAACCATGATTCCGCTCAGCCACTATCTTATTGTCAGCGCAACGATGTTCGTCATCGGCTCGGTCGGTGTGCTGTCGCGGCGAAACGCCATCATCGTCTTTCTCAGCATCGAGTTGATGCTGAATTCCGTGAACCTCACGCTCATGTCATTCTCAAGTTTCCTCGGAGATGTTACTGGTCAGATGCTGGCGTTCTTTGTGATGACCGTAGCTGCCGCAGAAGCCGCCGTGGGTTTGGCGATCATCATCGCGCTGTTCCGGCGAAAGCAGACGGTGAATCTCGACGAGATCAATATTATGAAATGGTAACCGAGTGCTGAACGGCCAATACTCCGTATCAACGATACAAGTGAAACGATGATCACATTCGCTCCATTACTGGTGCTCTTTCCGTTGCTGGGCTTTCTCTTCAACGGTGTGTTCGGGTGGAAGATCAAGAACGAAAAACTGCTCGGCATCGTCGGCAGCGGCTCCGTCGGACTTTCCTTTATCCTTGCTTCGGTCATCTTTGTGCAGATGCTCGGCGTGGAAGAATCCGCTCGCAAGCAATCGGTGGAGGTGTTCACGTGGGTATCGACATTCACCGGAAGCTCTTCTTCATTCAGCGCGTCCGTGGCGTATCAAATTGACCAGCTTTCGATTTTGATGGCGCTGATCGTGACCGGCGTCGGATTTTTGATTCACGTCTATTCCATCGGCTATATGCGCGGCGACCCAGGATTCTGGCGCTTCTTCGCTTATCTCAATCTTTTCATCTTCGCCATGCTCAACCTTGTTCTTGCCGACAATTTCTTGCTGATGTTCTTGGGCTGGGAGGGAGTCGGATTGTGTTCGTATCTTTTGATTGGATTCTGGTACGACCGCAAGTTCGATATAGGAGGCGAAGAAGCGGGCAGCACGTACACGGGCCACGCCGGAATGAAAGCGTTCATCGTCAATCGCATTGGCGACTTCGGATTCTTGATGGGGATGCTGCTGATCTTTGTTACGTTTGGCAGCCTGCGGTATGATTCCGTCTTCTCGAATGCGACTATCATGAGCGTGGGAACTCCCGTGCTCACGTGGATTACGCTCTTCCTGTTCGTCGGCGCAACGGGGAAGTCGGCGCAGATTCCACTCCACGTTTGGCTGCCGGATGCAATGGCAGGTCCGACGCCGGTCAGTGCGCTCATTCACGCCGCGACGATGGTGACGGCCGGCGTCTATATGGTGGCTCGTTGTTCGATTCTTTTTGCGCTTGCGCCGACTTCGATGTTGGTAGTAGCAATTATTGGTGCGCTGACGGCGTTCTGTGCGGCAACGATCGGTTTGGTGCAGAACGACATCAAAAAAGTTCTGGCATATTCAACCGTCAGTCAACTCGGATACATGTTTTTGGCGATGGGCGTTGCGGCATTTAGCGCCGGCATTTTCCATCTGATGACGCACGCCTTCTTCAAGGCGCTGCTCTTCCTCGGTTCGGGCGCCGTCATCCATGCCATGCACGAGGAACAAGACATCCAAAAGATGGGTGGGTTGAAAAAATATCTGCCCATCACCCACAAGACGTTTGTGGCGGGGGCACTTGCACTGGCAGGTTTCCCGTTGCTTTCCGGTTTCTTCAGCAAGGATGAGATTTTGTGGAACGCCTTCATCGGCGAGCACGGTTCGCCATTGCTCTGGTTGATCGGCGCGACCGCGGCGGCGTTTACGGCGTTCTACTCGTTCCGATTGGTCACGCTGACGTTCGACGGCAAGGAGCGGTTCGATCATCATCACCTGCATCCACATGAAGCGCCGGCAACGATGTACGTGCCGTTGGTGATTCTCGCTGTTCTTTCAGTGGTGGGCGGTCTCGTGGGCATTCCCCACGTCAGCCAGTTGGAACATTGGCTCGATCCGGTCTTCGATCCCGCAAAAATCAAACTGATGCAGACCGAGCACGAAGGATTTGGATTGGAACTTCTTTTTATGGTGGTGTCGGGAACCATCGCCCTTGCGGGTATCTGGGCGGCGCGCAAAGTGTACCTCGAACGACCTGAAGTGGCCGAGCAGTATGCCTCACGATTCAAGAAACTCTACCGTCTTTTGTGGAACAAGTACTTTGTGGATGAGGGATACAACGCCGTTGCTGTTCGCCCAATTGTCAAAGGCTCAGACTTTCTTTTGTGGAAAGGATTTGACGTTGCCGTTATCGATGGAGCGCTGGACGGCTCCGCCGCGTTTGTCAACAAGATTGCAAGCGTGCTGAGAAAAATCCAAACCGGCGTCGCGCAATCGTACGCAACAGCAATCGTGGGCGGAATCCTGTTCGTGCTTACGTGGATAGTGTTGCGATAACACACGAATCAAATTTGAACAACCCATGCTTCTGGATAACATTCTTACGTTAACTATTTTCCTTCCGATGGCGGGCGTCGTGGCGCTGTTCTTTATCGGAAAGGAGAAGTCGGACACAATCAAGTACGTCGGAATCGGAACGACGATGCTTACGTTTGCCGTGTCGATGGTGCTCTGGCTAAAGTTTGACAGCACGACCTCGGCGTTTCAATTTGCTCGGCAGGTTCCGTGGATTCGTGCGCTCAATATTTCATATTCCGTCGGCATTGACGGAATGTCGCTTCTCCTCATCCTTCTCACAACTTTCCTGACGCCGCTGGCGTTGCTCGGCACGTGGAATTCCATCCAACATCGGCTTCGTGAGTACACGATGATGATCCTCCTATTGGAAGTCGGCATGGTGGGAGTGTTCGCCGCGCTGGATCTTTTTCTCTTCTATGTGTTCTGGGAGGCAATGCTCATTCCGATGTATTTTATCATCGGCATTTGGGGCGGTCAGGATCGCATCTACGCTGCCGTAAAGTTTTTTCTCTACACGCTCGGCGGCAGTCTGTTAATGCTCGTGGCAATTCTTACGCTCGGCTATTTGTCTTCGACGATGCAGGGCGGAAGGTTTACAATGAATTTAGTGGACCTCTACCGCGTCGGTCCTTCGCTGGCAATGCACGTGCAAACGTGGTTGTTTCTGGCGTTCGCGCTGAGTTTTGCTATTAAAGTTCCGTTGTTTCCATTGCACACGTGGCTGCCGGATGCGCATGTCCAAGCGCCGACGGCCGGCTCGGTCATTCTTGCCGGCGTTCTGTTGAAAATGGGCACGTACGGATTCATTCGCTTTTGCCTGCCGCTCTTTCCCGATGCCGCGATACGGTTGGCTCCGTGGATGAGTCTTCTGGCCGTTGTCGGCATCGTATACGGTGCGCTTGTTGCGATGGTGCAAACCGACATGAAGAAATTAGTTGCGTATTCCTCCGTCTCGCACCTTGGTTTCGTTGTGCTTGGAATCTTTGCGATGACGGAAGAGGGGATACAAGGGGCGATGATTCAAATGGTCAACCACGGGCTTTCGACCGGCGCGCTCTTTTTGCTCGTTGGTTTTGTGTACGACCGCACACACACAAGACTCATTTCTGAGTACGGCGGAATTGTGAAACCGATGCCGGTCTATGCCGCCGCGCTTCTTTTCATGTCGCTCTCCTCAATCGGTTTGCCGGGATTGAACGGCTTCGTCGGCGAGTTTCTTGTGCTGCTTGGCGCGTTCAAATCGAAAATCCTCGATACGTACGCCTTTGCAGGCATTGCGGCACTTGGCGTTATCTTTTCTGCCGTCTATCTTCTTTGGATGTATCAGCGCGTGGTGTTTGGTCCAATGCGTGCGGGCGGCTTGTACGGTGGTCATCATCTTGCAGATATCAATCGGCGCGAGCGCTGGTCGCTTGTTCCTATCGCCATCTTCATCGTTTGGATTGGAGTGTACCCATCGCTGTTCCTGACGAAGTCGGCGCCTGTGGCAAAGAGAATTGTAGAACAAATAGATGCAGTGAAACGAGGCGCCGTGCCGCGATACACCATGGCACCCGCCCCTGCCCGACGGATGGCACCTGCCCGCCATCCGGCTCGCCTCGCTGCGGAGCGGGCAGGCGAGAGCGAGCGGCTGCCCTAAAACTTAAGACGACACACTATGGGATTTCAAATCTCCGATATCGCAAACAACGCCCCATTATTTACGCTGGTGGCAACCGGACTTGTCGTCATCTTGCTTGAATCGGCCAAGAGCGGGAAGCCGAATGTTTCCTTCATCGTTAGTTTAGCCGGATTCATTCTTTCCGGTCTGTTGGCGGTTGGCGGATTGAAAACGGAAGATGTCAGCTTCGGCGGCATGCTGATGAACGGCAGCTACTCGAATTTCTTTGCCATCGTTTTTTGTCTGACGGGTTCTCTGACGATCTTGATCTCAAAATCATACCTCGAACGATTTGGCCAATTCCGCAGTGAGTTCTATATTTTAGTCCTCTTTGCTGCAATGGGCATGGTGTTGATGGCCTCCGCCAACGATCTGATTATCATATTCCTTGGCATCGAATTGATGTCGGTGAGCCTCTACGTCTTGGCCGGTTTCTTCCGGACACAAGATAGGTCAAACGAATCGGCGTTGAAATATTTTCTCCTTGGCGCGTTTGCCACCGGATTTCTTCTGTATGGGATTGCGCTCGTGTACGGTTCAGCGGGTTCGACAAACTTTTCGGTTATTCACAATCAAGCACCGGCGTTAATGAAGAACCAGCCCCTGCCCGACTCTGTCGTTCAGGCGGGCCTGCCCGACTCTGTCGTTCAGGCGGGCCTGCCCGACTCTGTCGTTCAGGCGGGCCTGCCCGACTCTGTCGTTCAGGCGGGCGACAGCGGCCTGCCTGCCGGGCAGGCAGGCCTGGCGGGCACGATCTTCTTGCTCGGACTCGGCTTGGTCATAGTTGGTCTCGCGTTCAAAGTTGCCGCAGCGCCATTCCACATGTGGGCTCCTGATGTGTACGATGGCGCGCCGACGCCGGCGACCGGCTTCATGGCCACGGCGGCGAAAGCTGCTGCCTTCGGTGCATTCGTTTCCATCGCCTTCAAGATGATTGGCTCCACGTCCGGCACGATCAGCAATTTGTTAGCGGTCATTGCTGCCGCGAGTATGATTCTCGGCAACGTCATCGCAATCTCGCAATCCAATATCAAACGGATGCTGGCGTACTCGAGCATTGCGCACGCGGGCTATATGCTTTCGGGTATCGCTGCCGCCAACGTTGAAGGTCAGGCGGGTGTGATGTACTACGTGGCGGCGTACGCATGCATGACTCTTGGAGCGTTTGCCATCGTCTCGATATTGGAACGCGATGATGCTGCCAATCTTTCAATCGATGGCTATGCCGGGTTGAGCGCCAAGCATCCGGTGATAGCGGCGGCGCTTGCCTTGTTCATGTTCTCGCTTGCCGGTATTCCGCCGTTAGCAGGTTTCTTCGGAAAGTACTACGTTTTTCTTGCCGCGGTTAAAGCCGATATGACGTGGCTGGCGATTGTCGGTGTGCTTACGAGTCTGATCTCTGCGTACTACTATTTGCGCGTTGTGGTGGTGATGTACTTTAAGGAAGGCGAAGCGGCAGTGGAAGGCCGCATCGGTATGTCAACCGTTGTTGCCATTGCTGTGTGCGCCTACCTCGTCGTTCAGCTCGGTGTCTATCCCTAGTTCGTCTTGCGCCTTATGCAACCGGTCTTCTAACCGGAAAGGAAACTCAGCGTGCAACTCGTGGTCTCTGCCGAAGAGATGCGATGGTGCGATGAAACCGCCATCCGCAAGCTCGGTGTCTCCGGACTTCTCCTGATGGAAAATGCCGGTGCAGCGGTTGCCCGTTGCGTGAAGCAGTGGTACCCGCCGGCAACTCATCCAACCGTACTCGTTGTGTGTGGAAAAGGAAACAACGGCGGCGACGGTTTTGTCGTTGCCCGGCATCTCGCTCAGTGGAACTACGACATCACCGTTGCAATGCTTGCTTCCAATCACGATCTCCAAGGTGATGCGAGAACGAATTTCAAATTGCTTCGGTCGCTCTCACGCGAGAAGAGAAATTCTCTCGCGATCCGGCAATGCTCATTGCGTATGCTGAAATCAACGGTACCGCCAAGTCTCATTGTCGACGCCATCTTCGGTACGGGTTTCTCCGGTGTGCCGCGAACACCGGCAGATGGAGTCATTCATTGGATCAACGAACAACCGTGTCCAAAGATTGCCGTGGACATTCCTTCCGGCGTCAATGCTACCACCGGCGTTGCAGAAGGTGAAGCGGTGTGCGCCGATGCGACGGTGTCGTTCGGTTATGTGAAGACCGGATTACTCTGTGCGCGCGGACGTGAGTTTGCCGGGAAAATTGAAACTGTTCCTATCGGGATACCGAAATCTGTTGTCGAATCCGGAAAGTTCAAAACGTTTCTGGTTGAATCTGCGGATGTAAGATCTGCGCTGCCGCGACGCTCAATTCACGCGCACAAGCATAGCGTGGGGAAGGTTGTTGTTCTTGCCGGGTCGAAAGGATTGACGGGAGCCGCCGCCATGGCTTCGCTTGCGGCATTACGCGCCGGAGCCGGTGCTGTTGTGTTAGGAACTCCCGAGTCTGTCGCTCCGATTTTGGCGCGCAAGCTTACGGAAGTGATGGTGCAACCGCTTCCCTCAACCGACGAGGGGTCGCTTTCGTTGGCCGCGCTCGATCCACTGAAATCGAAATTGGACTGGGCAGATGTCGTCGTGATTGGCCCGGGGCTTTCACAAAATTCTGAAACTCAATCTCTGGTACATCAGATCATCTTTTCGTATAGAGGAAAGGTTGTGATCGACGCCGACGGACTTAACGCGCTCTCCGTATCGAAAAAGAAAATGGTTCCGCCGCCTTCGGCGGAATGGATTCTCACGCCGCATACCGGAGAATTGAGCCGGCTTGTCCAGCAATCATCAAGCGACATCGAGCGTCATAGAGTTGCCGTTGCCCGCGCGTTTGCCCGGTCGCATGCGAACACGCTCGTGCTGAAGGGAGTTCCGACAGCGACTGCCGCAACGAGTGGCGAAGTCTTTATCAACTCGACGGGCAATCCCGGCATGGCCACCGCCGGTTCGGGTGATGTGCTGACGGGAACCATCGCCGGGTTGTGGGCGCAAGGCATGAAATCGTGCGATGCAGCTTTTGCCGGAGTCTATGTGCACGGTGTTGCCGGCGACCTCGCGAGCCGGAAATACGGACAGCGGAGTTTGCTTGCCGGAGATATTCTGGAGTTCCTGCCGCAGGCATTTCGTGCCGTTGAAAGCGAGGCATTCAGCTGAAATCTTACCTGAAGTACCAAATTCCATTTGTAGCGTGGATTGCATTGATTTTCGTTTTA
>JACRFF010000228.1 GCA_016218005.1 Ignavibacteriales bacterium | reverse complement strand
TGCGCTGAATCAAAAATCGCATCATCTCAATGACTTGGTCGTCGCTGACGGTAACGATGTCGTCGACGCATTTCATGATAATTTCAAAATTCCGTTTTCCAACGGATTGTGTGCGCATCCCGTCGGCGATCGTCGAGGGAGGAGCGATACGGACGATCTCTTTTTTTCGGAACGATTGATAGCAATCGTTCGCAGAAACTGTTTCGACGCCAATTACTTTAACGTGCGGATGAAGGTGTTTTGCCGCCACGGCGCTTCCCGCAATGAGACCGCCGCCGCCAACGGGAACAATAAGGTAGTCGAGTGTTTTCATCTCCGCGGCAATTTCGAGCGCAACCGTCCCCTGTCCGGCAATGATGAGGTCGTCATCGTACGGCGGAACGAGCACATAACCGCGGCGATCTTGTAACTCTGCCGCTGTACGTTCGCGCGCATCAGAAGAATCTTCACAGAAGACAACCTCGGCTCCGTACGCTTTCGTTGCATTCACTTTGATCAACGGAGAAGTTTTCGGCATCACGACGGTAGCTTTGATGCCGAGCAACGATGCCGCCAGCGCAACGCCTTGGGCATGGTTTCCCGACGAGTGAGCCACAACGCCGCGCCGCCGTTCTTCCTTCGTCAAACACGCAATCTTATTATAGGCGCCGCGAATCTTGAACGCGCCGATGCGTTGAAGATTTTCCGCCTTCAACCATACGGCGTTGCCGCTTATGCCGTTCAACGTGGAGGATTGAATGAGCGGAGTTTTATGCACGATGGGAAGAACCCGGTCGTACGCTTGTCGAATCTCATCAAATGAAATCATCGGTCTATTATTATCGCAACTCAAACATAGAAAAATCGCACGGCAGAGACAAGCGTAAAGTTTTTTCTTGACATCAACGGCGGAATTGCGTATACTTTACTTGAGTAAAGTATGAAAAAACCGACGCCTCGTGAAATCGACGAACTGTATCGCGTCATCCTGCGGCTTGATTCCGTTGAAGAATGCCGCAAATTCTTCCGCGACCTCCTGACGGAGACCGAGATCAGCGAACTGACCGAGCGGTGGAAGGCTGCCAAGATGCTTGCCCAAGGCGCTTCGTATGCGTCGATCGCAGCGCAAACAGGGCTAAGCTCGCGTACGATTGCCCGAGTGGGGCGATGGCTGAAAACCGGCAAGGGCGGTTACGTCATGATGTTGACACGATCCACCAAATCTCATTCATAGTTTTTTGTCACGAAAAACTTTATCGAAGTAAACCCCGTTAGAAGACCTTCGCCTTGCTAACGGGAAGGCTCACACGGGACATTAAACCCCGTGTTCACTATAAAGGAATTAAATATTTTCATCCCCGTGGCCCGCTTCGCCAGAGCTTCAGCGAGGCAAGCAAGCCACGGGGCGTTCTGCCTGCCTGTGCGTGTACACACGCAGACAGGCTTCTAACGGGGTAAAGTATGCTTGCCACCAACGGACGATTGAAGATCGTCATCCAACGCAGC
Source organism: Ignavibacteriales bacterium (assembly GCA_016218005.1). Classification (GTDB taxonomy): domain Bacteria; phylum Bacteroidota; class Ignavibacteria; order UBA10030; family UBA10030; genus JACRFF01. Next base: position 1,147 of record JACRFF010000228.1, on the reverse strand, counting down.
GGCCGCCTGACCGAAGACAGCGTGGCGCTGCTTCGAGCTTGCGGATTGAGTTTTGAATTCTCCACGCAAAGCCTCTATTCGCCGTGCCGCAATTTCGACCTCGATATTCTTGCTATCCGCGACGATGACATTCCCGAATACGTGCAGGATGGCGTTGCCGACCTTGGCATCGTAGGGGAAAATATCCTGCGAGAGAAAAAAGCTTCCGTGCGACAGTTGAGCGCGCTCGGTTTCGGATCGTGCAAGTTGATGCTGGCCATCCCTCAGCGTTCAACCTATCGAGACCTCCGAGATCTCAACGGCAAGCGCATCGGCACGACGTATCCCAATACCTTGAAGGCATTTCTTGCCGATCATCGCATCAAAGCTGAAATCATCAAGCTCAGCGGTTCGGTCGAACTTGCCCCATCACTCGATGTTGCCGACGCGATTTGCGACATCATCTCGACCGGAACTACGGCGCGCATGAACGGCCTCCGCCCATTCGTTCCTGTCCTTGAATCGCAAGCCATGCTTATTGCCAACAAGCGGTCGCTTGCCACACAGAAAAAAGCGCGGCTGATCGACCGACTGATGATCCGCATCCGTGGATGTCAGGAAGCCCGCGGCAAACGATATCTCATGATGAACGCCCCGGCTCATGCACTCGCACGGTTGCAGCGAATCATCCCGAGTTTGAAAAGCCCTACCATTGTTCCACTTGCGCAAACCGGCATGGTGGCCGTCCACTCCGTCGTTGCCGAGGATGTGTTCTGGGATGTGATGGAAAAGCTCAAAGCCGCCGGCGCTTCCGATATCATTGTCGTTCCAATCGAAACGATCATTCGATGAAGACCTACGACCTCAACACGCTTGATCCAAAGGCACGACGCGCATTGTGTCAGCGCGGCGCTCTTGCCGATGCGACAACGGATGAGCGCGTCAGCAACATCTGCTGGGATGTAAAACGCGAGGGCGACATCGCTGTTCGGCGATACACGGAGCAGTTCGACGGCATGGTTCTTTCCGACGTGCGCGTTCCTTCAAGACTGTTGGAAGAAGCGCGGCGCTCTCTTGCACCAGAGCTGCTCGATGCGATCACCATGGCGGCGTGGAATATTCAGAAATTTCATTCCGCACAATCACGCCAGAGAGAATATGTTGAAAC
>JACRFF010000227.1 GCA_016218005.1 Ignavibacteriales bacterium | reverse complement strand
TCGTCTTGTGGCAGACGATGTCGTCCTTGTAACGCGGAAGGGCGAAGGAATCCTGATAGGTGCGGGTTCCAACGTCGTCAAGCATTTTATGGAAATCAGGGGTCTCGGCTTGGTCGATGTGCGTTCGATCTTTGGTATTCGCTCCATCCGGTTCCAGAAGCGAGTGGAGGTTGTCGTTGAATTGGAAGAATGGTTAAAAGATCGCGAGTACACGCGAACCGGCTTGGATCAAGAAAGCGTGTCCATCCTCGGAGTGGAGTTGTCGCACATTAAACTTCCCATCTTTGCGGGGAAGAATGTTACAGTGATTATCGAAGTGCTTGCTCTGGACTATCTCCTCAAGCATTACGGATATGACGCTGCCCAAGAATTCTCGAAGCGGCTTGACGCTGCCATTGCCGACCGTGGAAAAAGCCAACGGGCAATAGATTATTTTGAGCACGACTTTGAATAGGAAATCATCGGAAGTTGATGAGCGATTCTTGACAAAGGTTGAAATATTTTCTATGTTGCCACAGGTTTTTTGAACAAGACGAATGTTTTCACGCAAACTATACTGGTATTCACATTCCTCGCTCGAATTCCGTCGGGTCCATTGGTTACGCGCACGAACCCTCGGAGGCGGTTTGCTCTTGGGTGGGTTGCTCTTCTTTGGTGTGGCCGAATGGAATCTTCGGAGCGGAGACGTTCTCGGCATTGGTCTCGTCCATCAAAGTTCTCTTGCAAGTGAAAATCGAGCACTGCGGGAACAACTTTCAATCCTCACCAAGCGTTTGCGTGCATTGGATGACCGGCTCGCCTCGCTGGCCGATCGCAGCAATGAAATGCGATTGATGGTGGACTTGCCCAAACTTGACGAAGACGTTCGCAAAGTAGGAACCGGCGGCGCCGAAGAACTGATCGACTTCGGTGTCAGCAGCAATGTCAATCAACTTTTGAATTCAGCCAGAGCCCTTGCGGAAAAAGCTGAACGGGAAATCCGACTGCAAAGCACTAACTATGCCGAGGTCTCTTCCACCTATGAAAAGAACAAAACCCGATTTGCCCATTTCCCAGCATTGAAACCTATGGATGGCTACTACTCTCATCGTGGAATCGGACTTCGACTTCATCCGGTGCTGGGCATCTTTAGAAACCACGAGGGATTAGATATCGTCAACGATGTTGGCACTCCGGTGTATGCGGTGGCAGACGGGGTCATTTCGTTTGCAGGAAGGGAAAGCGGCTACGGTATCTACATTCAGATTGACCACGGATATTCGTTCAAGACGATCTACGGGCATCTCTCCAGAATTCTGGTGAAGGAAGGTCAGGCGGTAAAACGGGGAGAGCTTATTGCGCGCTCTGGCAATACCGGCCTGTCAAGCGGACCCCATCTCCACTACGAAGTGCGGCACAATGGCGTTCCTACCAATCCCGACCAGTACTTCTTTGACGATTTGAATCCTTCCGATTATCGAGAACTGGCACAAGGATCTCAATCTACTTCGGAACGATAAGGGGCTGGGATGATCTGGACGATTGAACTAGCTTCGTATCTGGACGATGCTCCGTGGCCTGCGACAAAAGAAGAGTTGATTGACTATGCAGTGCGCACGGGGACTCCCGTTCAAGTCGTTCACAACCTCGAAGAGCTTGAGGATTCCGACGAACCGTACGAAGGAATCGAAGAAATCTGGCTGGACTACCCGACAGACGAAGATTTTTTCTTTGAAGACGAAAAGGATTACTAATCGCATTCGATGTCCTTGGCGGTCCAACTCACCGCCCCTCATTTCAAATCATACATTCATCTGAGGCCCGGCACTCTGCTGCTGGGTTTTTTGTTTCTCCTATTGTCATGAAACGTATTTTCCTTTTTTTCCTGTTGGCATTGGCATTGACATATCCGGTCGGAATGGCAAGGGGACAGGAGGGCCCAACAAGGTTTGAAGTCATACGCATGAAGTTTCAAGGAAACAACATCTTGAATGCCGATCAGTTGTCGAGTGTGGTTCGGACGCGTCAAACTCCGTGGGCGTTTTGGAAATTCATGTATCGGATCGTCAGTGAAAAAATCGGCGAGAAGCCGGAGTATTTTGACCCTGCAACATTTGTATCGGATTTTGCGCAGGTGCAACAGCTCTATAAGGAACAAGGCTTTTACGCTTCTACGGTGGATACAGCGTTTCAAGTGGACGTGGAAGCCCGCACGATCGGCATCACATTTCTCATCAAAGAGGGGGCGCGATCCTTTATTGATTCGATAGAGTACAAAGGGTTGGCACAGCTTCCGTCTGACCTTCAAGAGGAAATCAATGAAGGCCAGTTGATCAAGCTGAAAGACCCGTCGATTATACAAAATGTGTCTGCTGAAGTGCGTCGGCTTGCGTCCATTCTTGAGAACAATGGGTACGTAGAAGCGAAAGTTCATCCACCATCTGTTCGCCATTATGCGTCCACGAACAATGTTGCAGTTGCGTTTACGTTTCAACCAGGGCCTCGATACCAGTTTGGAGCCATTGAAGTGCGGCAAGATTCTACGGTGAAAGAGCAAGTAGACCGTTCGATCATCTTGCGTCATCTTGATTTTGCCCAAGGTGATTTCTATGGAGAATCGAAAAAAGTTGAAAGCGAGCGCAACCTGAATCGGTTGGGTATTTTTGAGGCGAGCAAGATCGAAAATAAATTTGCCTCCGTGTCTCCTGCCAATTTAGATATTCCGATTGTGGTGCAAGCACGTCCACGACCCTTTCAAGAACTCACACCGGAAGTCGGACTGAACGACCAGAACAACGCGTTCAATCTCTTGTTCGGTATTGGCTATAGTCATCGAAATTTTTTCGGAGGCGCCCGGAATTTTAGCACACGCCTCCGGTTCAATCTTCAGTCCGTGGGGGGATTCGACCTTAGCCGGTTGGTAGCGAAAGACAATCTTCGGGATACGACCATTGTCTACAAACTTGAAGCAACGACGCAACTCGTCCAGCCGTATTTTATCGACAACAAAACGACGATTAGCGCGACATTGTCGGGAGTTTTGGACAAGCGGAAAGACTACTACATCCCTATCTATCGCGGCCGAGTGGGGGTTACGTCGCAAGCAGCAACCTACACGCGCACCTTCTACGATTGGGAACTCGAATGGATCGACCCGATTTTGATTAGCACGCTGCAGTCTACCTCGGCAGTGACCATTGGCGGCACGAGACTCTATGAGCGCCAATTCAACTCTATTCTGACGGCAACGATTCAGCGGGATAAGCGCAATGACATCTTTTCTCCAACACAGGGATTCTTTCATTCATTGTCGGTGGAAGAGTCAGGGTTGCTGCCCAAAATGTTTGGCGGACTTTTTGGAACGCATTTACCGTACGCCCAATACGTGAAAATTGCCGGCCTTGCTCAATGGTATTGGGATGCCTCAAACAGAAAGACCGTTATCTGGGCTGCACGCCTGCACGCCGGCGCCGCTCAAATGTACGGTGATTCACCAACCGGAGTGCCGATCACCCGAAGATTCTTTGTAGGCGGAAGCAGTTCGGTGCGTGGTTGGCGCGCCCGCGACCTTGGTGCGGTACCGAACAAAGAAGAGGGCGGAACGGCAATTGCAGAGGCGAACATTGAAGCGCGATGGAATCTGTTCCAAGGATCCGGATCGCTGTGGTTCATCGAACTCGATAAAATTGGGCTGGTGTTCTTTTATGACATTGGGAATGTGTGGTCTGCTCCGGCGAAGATTCGCACAACAGAGTTCGCTATGGCGTCCGGCTTTGGTTTTCGATACAACACGATTGCGGGTCCTATTCGCATAGACTTTGGACTTCGTGTGTACGACCCCCAACAGACGACGGGCGGAGCTTGGATCACTCAACGAAAATTTTTCACGGAAACACTAAGTTCGATGGTATTTCATATCGGTATTCTCCACGCGTTCTAAGGTGAAAATGGGTTGGAAGACAATCATAGGACAAGCGCGGGTCAAAGAATTATTGCAGCGCACGATTGCAAACCGCCAAGTGGCACACGCCTATTTGTTTGTGGGCCAAGCTGGAATCGGAAAGGACGCGCTTGCAATTGAATTTGCCAAAGCGTTGCTCTGTTCTGCCAGCGCAGCGCCGCCGTGCGATCAGTGTTCCAATTGCAAAAGAATGGACTCGCTTCAGCACCCCAACCTCCGTTTTGTTTGTGCGCTGCCGGTGGGCAAGAACGAGCAACCGGGCGACGATCCTATTGCAGTTCTCACTGCCGAGCAAGTGGAAGAAATTCAGGAACACATGCGGCAGAAAGCGACAGACCCCTATCACCGTATTGAAATCGACCGCGCGGCGTTTATCAAGATCAACAGTGTCAGAGAGCTT
>JACRFF010000229.1 GCA_016218005.1 Ignavibacteriales bacterium | reverse complement strand
GAGCTGCTGGAACCCACTTCGCCCGACTCCCCCGTAGCCAAGTTCATCGAAAAACGCGGCGAGGGAATGCATCACATCTCATATATCGTGGATGATATCAAAGGCGAGCTTGCGCGCATGAAATCAAACGGTTTTCAGTTGATTGACGAGAAGCCGCGTGTTGGCGCCGATAACTGCTTTGTGGCATTCGTCCATCCCCAATCTACCAACGGCGTCCTCATCGAACTGAGTCAAAAGATTCGATAACGGTATGGTGGAATCGGGTTCTCATCCGCACGCTTCCATTTCTGTACACGACCTCAGTCTCACGGAAAAACTGAACTCCCTTCCGCAACAACCCGGGGTGTATCAATTCAAGGATAAGGACGGGCGTATCATCTACGTCGGCAAAGCCCAAAGTCTGCGCTCTCGTGTGCGACAATACTTCCAACGTTCGCGTGCCTCCGACGCCCGTATCGATGCGATGGTTGCAAAGATCGCCGACGTCGAGTTGACGGTCACAGCTTCAGAAGTGGAAGCGCTCATTCTGGAAGCCAACCTCATCAAGCAATTGAAGCCGCGATACAACGTGGTGCTCAAGGATGACAAAAGCTATCCGTACATCGTCATCACCGGCGAACCGTTCCCGCGCGTGTTTGTTACGCGCCAGAAGAAGATTCGTGGAGGAAGATACTTTGGTCCCTACACCGACGTGAAGTCCATGCGGCATGCGCTGAAGACGGTTCGCGATGTCTTCATGATCCGAAGCTGCAACTTTGAGTTGACCGACGAGACCATCGCCAAAAAAAAATATAAAGTCTGCCTCGACTACCACATCAAGAAGTGTGAAGGACCGTGCGAGGAGTTTGTAAGCCGAACACATTACGCGTCGATGATCGACTATGTGGCGAAAGTGTTGCGCGGAAAGACAAGTGTCGTGGTTCAAACGCTGACAGAGCACATGGAAGCTCTTGCGAACAGCACACGATTTGAAGAAGCGGCGCTGGTGCGTGACAGGATTCGCACGTTATCGGTCTATACGGAAAAACAGCGGATGGTTGAACGCGCCCCCGTTGATAAGGATATTGTTGCCGTCGTGGCAAAATCTGACGATGCGTGCGGTGTGATCTTCAAGGTGCGGGAAGGGAAGGTGGTCGGCAGTCAGCATTTTTATCTTGGCAATGCAGAAGGGAAAACCGAGCGCGAAATATTGGAATTGCTGCTGGAGCGATTCTATCTGGACAACGACGACATTCCGGACACTCTCCTTCTATCGACCGACATCGAGTCGCATTCGACTGTGGAAGAATGGCTGAAGGGGAAGCGTGGATATCCGGTGCAGATAGAAACGCCAACCGTGGGCGATGCGGCGAAACTTGTTTCGATGGCAAAGGCCAATGCACAGTTCTGGTTGGATGAATTGGAAATCCAACGCGCCAAGCGCGGAGAGATTGTCCCGCGCGTGCTGCAATCGTTACAGCGCGACCTTCGTTTACCCGTGCCGCCGAGACGCATTGAGTGCTTCGATATCTCCAACACGCAAGGGTCCGATACCGTTGCATCGCTGGTGGTGTTTGCGGATGCAAAGCCGGTGAAAAGTGAGTACAGAAAGTTCAAGATTCGCTCTGTCGCAGGCCCGAACGACTTCGCGAGCATGCAAGAAGTGATAAGCCGCCGTTACAGTCGGCTGCTCGATGAAGAAAAAGAATTGCCCGATTTGATCGTGGTTGATGGCGGCAAGGGGCAGTTATCGAGTGCGATTGAAGTTCTACGCAAACTTGGATTGCGAAATCAACCGACCATCGGCTTGGCAAAAAGGTTGGAGGAAGTATTCCTTCCGGACGACCCCGAGCCGGTTTTGATTCCTCGAACGTCTTCGGCGCTGCGGCTCCTTCAGCATATCCGGGATGAAGCCCATCGGTTTGCAGTGGCGTATCATCGCAGCGTGCGATCCAAGCGGGTATTGCAGACGGAACTCGACCTTATCAAGGGCATCGGCAAGGCGAGGGCGATGGAATTGTTGGAGGCATTCGGTTCTGTGCAAGGAGTCAAGTTTGCCACCGAAGAGCAACTTGCCGACGTCGTTGGCCCAAAAGTAGCCGCAAAGATTTCCGATTACTTTCGCGTTGATGCCGAGTAAGTTACCGTACCATTGTTCATTGATCGAAATCCCCAAGCAACAAATTGTTGTCTTGCTCATCCGTGAAGTTTTTTCTATCTTTTCAGTTGACGGACGCTTAGCTCAGCTGGTTCAGAGCGTACGCCTCACACGCGTAAGGTCGCTGGTTCGATCCCAGCAGCGTCCACGGTAAACCCCGTTAGAGATTTGGGGTTAGGCTCACTAACCATCTGTAGATATGGATACATCTCTGACGGGGTAAACAAGTTCTTTCACACTTCCTTTAATCCTATCCGGAGAGGTAGGGAAGGAGCGAATGCAGCGCAGGCATGTTGCAGAAGTTGACCGCCCCCCTTCCTTCCCAGGATCGGGGGTTTTGTTTTTTGCGGGGACAATCTATGAAACGAGCAAAGATCATCGACGCGACGACATTTTCGAGAACAGTGAACCGAGTGGTTCATGAAATTCTCGAACGCAACAAAGTAGCGGAGCAGTTGGCCTTGGTTGGCATTAGAAACCGAGGCCAATTTCTTGCTCGCAGGCTTGCCGCTAAGATCAAGGAAATGGAAAACATAGATGTTCCCGTCGGCATTCTTGATATTACGCTCTATCGTGATGACCTGCACGGCAGGCTTGACCAGCCCAAGCTGCAAAGTTCCGAAATACTTTTCGACATCTCCGGCAAAGTCATCGTCCTTGTCGATGACGTCCTGTTCACCGGGCGTACGGTGCGTTCGGCGTTGAATGCGTTAATGGACATCGGACGTCCTGCGTTGATTCAGCTTCTCGTTCTTATCGACCGTGGTCATCGTGAGTTGCCCATCAAAGCAGATTTCATCGGCAAGAGTGTGCCAACTGCAATTCAACAGGAAGTTCAAGTCATGATGACGGACGTAGACGAGGAAGATGCCGTCTATCTCAATGATGCAGAACTACGAGAGGTGAAGCCATGAGTCTCCAGAGTCGTCATTTACTCGGGTTAGACGGCGTGCCGAAGCAGGATATCGAGTTGATTCTCGATACGGCGGTTTCCTTCAAAGAAGTGTTGGAGCGTCCAATCAAAAAAGTGCCTCCGTTGCAGGGAAAGACCATCGCAAATTTGTTTTTTGAAAGCTCGACGCGGACGCGCATCTCGTTTGAACTTGCCGAGCGCCGTCTTTCCGCGGATGTCGTCAGTTTCGCAGCCGCCGGCAGCAGCGTGAGCAAAGGCGAGACATTGAAGGACACGGCTCGCAATATCGAGGCGATGAAGATCGACATGGTGGTGATTAGGCACGCGTCTGCCGGAGCGGCGCATTTTCTCAGCCGGGTGGTGAAGGCGAACGTGCTGAATGCCGGCGATGGTGCCCACGAACACCCGACGCAGGCACTGCTGGATATGTTCACACTGCGGGAAAAATACGGAACGCTGAAAGGCCTCCGCGTCTGTATCGTCGGAGATGTTCTTCATAGTCGAGTCGCGCGTTCCAACATATTTGGGCTGACAACGATGGGCGTCGAGGTTTCGCTTTGTGGACCGGCAACGTTGATGCCTCGGCATATCGAACAGTTAGGCGTGCGTGTGTTCAATACATTGGATGATGTGATTCCAAGCGTTGATGTGCTGAATGTCTTGCGGGTGCAACTTGAACGACAACAGGGCGGATTCTTCCCGTCGCTCCGGGAATATCACCGATTCTTTGGCGTGACCAAGGAACGCGTTGACCGTGCAGGTCGTGCCATTACGATCATGCATCCCGGACCGATCAATCGTGATGTTGAACTTTCGGCAGACCTTGCCGATGGCGAACATTCGGTCATTCTTGAACAAGTTACGAACGGAGTAGCCGTGCGCATGGCGGCGCTCTATCTGCTGGGCACCAGTTCCAAATAGTTTTTCCTCTGAGGAGTAGCAGATGAATTATCTCTTGAAACACGCACGCATCATCGATCCTGTTACAGGAACGGATGAACAACTCAACCTTCTCATTGTTGATGGCACAATTGATCGGCTCGGAGCAAATCTCTCAGCCGCCAAAGGTGTCGAAGAAGTTGACCTGTCGGGAAAACTCATCGCTCCGGGTTTTGTCGATATGCACGTTCATCTTCGCGAGCCGGGATTTGAACACAAGGAAACGATTGAAAGCGGCTGCCGCTCGGCGGCGCAAGGCGGATTTACTGCTGTGTGTTGCATGCCAAACACAAATCCAACGATTGACGATGAGTCCGTTGCGAGATACGTAATCGAAAAAGGAAAACAAGTCTGCGACGGCTTCGTCGATGTCTATCCGATTGCGGCGGCAACGAAAGGGCGTCAAGGAGAAGAACTCTCGCCGATGGCGGAATTGACGCACGCGGGTGCGGTAGGATTTAGCGATGATGGCGCCCCCATTGCAAGCGCCAACACGATGAGGCTTGCATTGGAGTACTCGTCCATGTTTGGAATTCCGATTATCCAGCACGCCGAAGATCCTTCGATGACGAAGGGAGGAAGCATGAATGAAGGCGTAGTTTCCATGCGCTTGGGTATTCCCGGCATTCCTCCCATTGCCGAAGAGTTGATGATCGGACGCGACATCGCCCTGTTGCGATATGTGCCTAAAGCCAAGTACCACGTCGCGCATATCAGCACGAGACGCTCCACCGATCTGGTGCGGTCTGCAAAACAAGAAGGGCTTGCCGTTTCCGCAGAGGTGACGCCGCATCATTTCACCCTGACGGATGAAGTTGTGGCATCGTTCGACACGAACACAAAAATGAATCCACCGCTTCGCACTGCGGATGATGTCGAAGCAATGAAGGAAGCCTTGCGGGATGGCGTCATCGACGTCATCGCTACCGACCATGCGCCGCACACGATCGATGAAAAAGAAGTGGAGTATTCGCAAGCGCCATTCGGCATTGTTGGGTTAGAGACCGCTATCGGCTTGAGCATTGCAGAACTAGTACGACAGCGCTTCCTATCGCTGCTTCAACTGGTAGAAAAATTTTCCACCAATCCGCGCCGTATTCTTTCTCTTCCGCAAATCCGGATCGAAGCCGGTCAGCCGGCGAATCTCACAATTCTTGACCACGAAATCGAGTGGACGGTCGATACGACTCGCTTTAGTTCGAAGTCGAAGAACTCCCCTTTCCACGGCAGGCGTCTTCAAGGAAAGGCCGTCGGCATCTTCAACCACGGGCGCTTGAGGAGGGTTGTGTAAGTTTACTGTCTATTTTAGAACACGAACGTCCACGAACCCCAACGTCTTTATCCCGCACGGTTTGCAATACAATTCATTTTTGGCGGAGAACTCTGGCACAGTCGTTGCAGTCCTTTAGATGGTTGGATAAAACAAAGGAGACAACGATGGATGCCAAGATCATTATGCTCGCCGCGGTTGTTGGGCTAACGGGCTGTCAACGATTCTACGAAGTAGACACGACGCCTCCGGTTCGCCCGCAGGGAGTTCAGGCGCTTGCGCTCGATAAAAGCGTGGAAGTAAGCTGGCTGTCGAACAGCGACGCGGATCTTGCCGGGTACAACGTATGGTCGAGCGACCGTTATGACGGGAAATACGTTCTTCTCGGTTCCACCAACGCAACACGCTTTGTCGATTCACGCATCGCCAACGGCGAAACAAAATACTATGCGGTTTCATCGTACGATTTTGACAAAAACGAAAGCGGACTCAGCACCGAAGTTGCTGTTGCGACGGCAAGGCCTGAAGGTTTCGGGGTTCCGCTCGTGAACTTTCGCACCGCTCCCAATCTTGCCGGGTATGATTTTTCGACGTACTCGATTGGGAAGTATAACGACAACTACACCGATGTGTTTTTTGAAAACGACAACGGGAGATTGTATCTCGACGTCTGGAACGACACCGATATCCAAGACATGGGATACACATCAAATTTTGATGAGATCACGCAAGCCCCCACGGCAGGATGGTCCCCGTTGAAATCGGCTGAAGCGATTGTCGGCCACACGTATGTTGTGTGGACACACGATGATCACTATGCCAAGATGCGTGTGAAAGAAATTGACACCGTGCACGTTGTATTCGATTGGTCATATCAGACTGTGAAAAGTGTAACAGCATTGAAGCGCGACTTGAATGCAGGGTCAAACGGTGCGTCAAGATTTCGCGATATCGCACATTGAATTCCGAACGAAGAACTCACCATGCGGCATCGTCGGCGG
>JACRFF010000027.1 GCA_016218005.1 Ignavibacteriales bacterium | reverse complement strand
TTTCGGCACACAGGCGTGCAGACAGGCGAAGCGAAGTGTCCATTTCTAACGTGGATTCTTCACTTCGTTCAGAATGACTCGTAAAGAACTTGACTTTTTACACAGTCGGGATCACTGCGTGACTGCGCCGCCGTTGAATAAATCCCGAAAAATGATTACCTATACTTAGAAATAGGAGCCAAAGAATGTCCTCTACAATCGCACAAATGACCAAGAAAGAGTTCTCTCATATGCTTTCGACCGTCGTCGAGGAGAAACTTGTCGAGTTGTTCGGCGATCCCGATGAAGGTCTCATTCTACGAGAACCTCTTCGTAAAAGGCTCATCCGTCAAAGAAAGGCTGTTGCCAAGGGAGTTCGTGGAGACGATTTCACCGCGCTTCGCAAACGGCTTGGAGTATAGTTGCTGTACTCTGTCCGCATTCTGAAACCTGCCTCGAAGGAGCTTGAGAAACTCGATCATTCCGTTGCTCGGCGGATTGCAGATCGAATTCAATGGCTCGCCTCCAACCTTGATTCAACGAAACTTTTTCCTCTCAAAGGTGAATTGAGCGGTCTTTACAAGATCAGAGAAGGATCGTATAGGATCATTTTTGAAATCTTGCGAAATGACCGAACGATCATCGTTCACACCATCGGCCACCGCCGCGACATTTACAAGTAAGAACAATCTCACGCGCTAACGGATTGCGACCCCGCCAAAGAGCGGCGGACCTATCCGCCGTGCTGAATCTTTTGGCGGATCATCTCGCCAGCAATTTGTTTCTTCCCTGCCTCAGAGTCAAGCAGTAATGCGCGGCGCCGACCTGAGTCGGCAGGACGGAGGGTTATGAGATTTCACTCTTCTAACTGAAACTCTTTGTCGGCGGGGCGAATTTCGTCGTGCATGCGCCGGAGCGAACGGTACGCAATCTGACTGCCGCGCGTTGCCGCCTTGCGATACCACGTTGCCGCCTCCCCTTTATCCCGCGCCACGCCGATCCCTTGTTCATAGCAAAGTCCAATTGCCGACTGTGCGATGAGCGATCCTTCCTGAGCGGCTGACTTCAACACCTTCAACGCTTCTTGCGGGTCGCTTGCGGAAAGTTCACCGAGCACCACCGCAGTTGCAAGACGAATGCGTGCCTCGGGGCTTCCCAAGTTCATTGCTTGCTGCCACAGCACACCTCCTTTAAGCGGGTCGCGCTGTACCCAGCGTCCGCCGAGGTAGCAAAGTCCAAGCTCGATCATGGCCGGAACGTGCCCGACGGCGACAGCGCGTTGCAGTTGCTGAAGCGCTTGCTTCTCGTCCAACAGTTTGCTGAATCCGACCGCCGTTATGCCTGCCCAAACGTAGAGTGCGTCGGGGTCGTTCGCTTTGGTGCGAAGGTCGAATTCCTGCTGGAACTTATTTGTCTGCATCAACTCCCACAGTAATCCCGGCGCGCGCGGTGAATCTAAGCGCAATGCCCGGAAATAGTACGTCGCGGCGAGCACCGGGTCTTGCCGAACCGCCGTGCCGCGCTCAAAAAATCTTCCGATGACGACCAGCGCCTCCGGATTGCCGGAGGAGGCGGCGCGCAGAAGTTCATTGCGCCACGCGGAATCTAACGGAACGTTCGCCTTCGGTTGGCGCAACGCCGCCGGATTTTTCGGCGAGAGTTCCTTGACGGCTTCCGCGATCAGCACGGAATCAGAAACGTTGCGCGACGTATCGGTGTGGAAGCTGAGGAACACCGGCGATAACGTCGAATCGGCTTTGGCGTGTTTTTTCTTTTTGTCGTTCGCGGCAGGTTCGGCGAAGGTTGAATCTTTGTTGAGCAAATCTTTTTCAACAAACTCTGCCGCCACTCCCTTTGCTGCGTCGTAGCCCTTATCGGCAGCGCGTTTGATCCACGTGTACGCCGTGCGATAACTGCGCGGCACCACGAGTCCCTCGGTGTATTGAAGCCCGAAAAGGAACTGAGCGATGTCCATGTCTTGTTCGGCGGCGGCGCGAAACGTTTTGAACGCCTCGAATGGATTCCACGCTACGCCCCAACCGTGCGTGTACAGAATGCCGAGGTTGAACTGTGCCACCGGCAAACCGAGTCCGGCGGCTTTCGCAATCCACAGCGCCCCCTTGATGGTGTCGGCGGGAACGGTGCGGCCTTCGAGATAACGCAAGCCAAGCTCGTGCATGGCGGAAATATCGCCGGCGTTTGCCTTCTGCATCACCACAAACGTTTCCAGCAACTCGGCGTTGAGGTCGATCTCGCGCACGAACGGCGAGCCGTACTGCGTTTGAATCCGCCGCCGCTCCTGGCTCGACGCCGCGCTCAGAAGGAGCGCGATCAACACAACCACGGTGAATGTTCTTCTCGTCTTCATCTCTCCGACACAATTTCGTATATTGTCCGCGCATTTGCTACGATAAATGCGCTGAGTGAGACGAATGACAAGTGGGTTTTGTTTCTGAAGGAGGATCATGAGCGACAACAAAATTATTTTTTCGATGATCGGCGTCGGCAAGGTGCACAAACCGAATCGGCAGGTGCTGAAGGACATCTATCTTTCGTTCTATTATGGAGCGAAGATCGGTGTGCTGGGATTGAACGGCGCCGGCAAGAGCACGCTGCTGCGCATCATCGCCGGTGTGGACAAAGATTATCTCGGACAGATTACGGCGCAGAAAGGCATCACGTTCGATTACTTATCGCAGGAACCGGAACTCGACCCCGCCAAAACGGTGAAGGAAATTGTGGAAGAAGGGGCGGCGGAAACGGTTGTGCTGCTGAAAGAGTACGAAGCGGTGAACAACGCTCTTGCCGATCCTAACGCCGACTTTGAAAAACTTCTTGAGAAACAAGCGAAGCTGCAAGAGCGCATCGACCACACGAACGCGTGGGATCTCGACAGCAAGTTGGAACAAGCGATGGATGCGCTCAGGTGTCCGCCGGGAGAGACGAGCATCAGCGTGCTCTCCGGAGGCGAGCGGCGCCGCGTTGCGCTTTGCCGATTGTTGTTGAAGGAACCCGACGTTCTGTTGCTCGATGAGCCGACCAACCATCTCGACGCCGAGTCGGTGCAGTGGTTAGAGCAACATCTCCAGCGCTATGCGGGCACGGTCATTGCGGTAACGCACGACAGGTACTTTCTTGACAACGTTGCCGGCTGGATTCTTGAACTCGACCGCGGCGAAGGAATTCCGTTCGAGGGCAACTACTCGTCGTGGCTGGAGCAAAAGAAAGCGCGGCTTGCCGTGGAAGAAAAACAGGTAAGCAAACGGCAGCGTGTGTTGGATCGCGAGTTGGCGTGGGTGCGCACCAATCCCAAAGGCCGCCACGCAAAAAGCAAAGCGCGTATCAGCGCGTACGAGCAGATGCTGAGCGATGAAGCGCAAGCGCGCGACGAGGAAATCGAAATCTACATTCCGCCGGGCCCGCGCTTGGGCGGCGTGGTGATTCAAGCGGAAAACGTCGGCAAGTCGTTCGGCGATAGACTGCTGTTCGAGGGAATGAACTTCTCGCTGCCGCCCGGCGGCATCATCGGCGTTATCGGCCCCAACGGCGCAGGCAAGACGACGCTCTTCAAGCTCATCACCGGACAGGAACAGCCGGGCATCGGAACGATCCGCGTAGGCGGCACGGTGAAGCTTGCCTACGTCGACCAGAATCGTCCGCTCGACGCAAACAAAACCATTTGGCAGGAAATTTCCGGCGGTGAAGAAGTGATCAAGCTTGGGAACCGTGAAGTGAACTCGCGCGGCTATGTGGCGCGTTTCAATTTTTCCGGCACCGACCAGCAGAAGCTTGTGGGACAGCTTTCCGGCGGCGAACGCAATCGCGTTCATCTTGCCAAAATATTGCGTGAGGGGGCGAACGTGCTGCTGCTCGACGAACCGACGAACGACCTCGACGTGAACACACTCCGCGCGCTCGAAGAAGCGCTGCTCGAATTTGGCGGATGCGCGGTGGTGATCTCGCACGACCGCTGGTTTCTCGACCGCATCGCGACGCACATTTTGGCGTTCGAAAGCAACAGCTCGGCGTTCTGGTTCGACGGAAATTTTTCCGAGTACGAAGAGAATAAGAAACAGCGCCTCGGCATCGATGCCACCCAGCCGCACCGCATCAAGTACCGTCAATTGACGAGAGCGTGAAGAATCGCTACCTTGAATCTGAGCAAACGCTGGCTAGCAGGTTGCTGAAAAACCATTTTTCATGGTAGGTCAGACATTTTCTCGTTCCCACGGTCTCCCTGCCCGCCGCTTCACTTTGGCAGGCGGGCGTGGGAACGGAAGTGCTCAATGCTCTGCGTTGAGATCAGGAGTACTAGATGGCCCGCTTCCTGCCTCGTGGCCCGCTTCGCCAGAGCTTCAGCGAGGCGAGCAAGACGGGCGCCGCCCGCTCTAACTCGCCCGCCTAGACTCGTCGAGGCTGGTCGGAGACGAGGCGAGCGAGAAGCAGGTATCAATCGCCAATAAAGAACGGTGTTCCCACGCGGAGCGTGGGAACAAGGAAATAGTACGACTGATTACAAACTCAAACACAAGTTCACTTCTCTTCTTGCCGACATCCATGTCCCTATATAAGCGATACTCCAAAGAATTCGGCAAGAAGGAAAAGGTCTTGAACTATGCCTGCCAGACCTATCAGCTATCTCGTCCCAATAATGTCAGGGCAGTCATGGCTCTTATTCGGGAGTGCCAGCCGAAATCACTTGACGAGTGGCAACGCTGGTATTTTGATCATGCCTCCGTTCTCTCGTCTCACAAGAAGAAGTAGTTTGCCTCAACGAATCAACAACCCGCTTTGGCTTAAAGCCGCGCTTCTGGGAAGCACGTGGGCTTCCGTCGAAATCATTCTCGGCAGTTTTCTGCACAATCTCCGCGTACCGTTCGTGGGGGCGTTGCTTGCTGCCAACGGCGCGGCGCTGCTCATTGCCGGCCATCGTCTTTGGCCTGAACGCGGATTGCTGTGGCGCGCCGGCGTCATCTGTGCGCTGATGAAATCGATTTCTCCAAGCGGATTTATTTTCGGTCCTATGATCGGCATCGCGAGCGAAGGATTGTTGCTCGACCTGCTGATGCGTCTTGTCGGTTCCTCAGGGCTGGCCGTGTTGCTGAGTGCGGGCGTTGTTGTTACGCTTCCGTTGTTCCATAGCATCATCAACCTTCTGATTCTGTACGGCTTCGACATTGCCCGGCTTTATGTCGAACTCTACAATCTTGCCGCCAAGAACCTTCGGATAGAATCTCTCTCCGCGGTAGAACTGATTTGGGTATTTGCAGCGGGGCACTTTATGCTCGGCCTTGTTGCCGGAGGATTGGGCGTTGCTGTTGGCCGTCGAATCGTCGGATTGCCCGCATCAGCCGAATCGCGACGCACTGCTACGCATTCCGTTTCCGCGTGGTTGAACGATGCGCGCGGGTCTTTTTCCATCGGTCGATTGATCTTTCACATCGCGGCGTTGATCGGCGCGTTGTTGGTCGTTCGTTCAATGCCGGTGTGGAGTGCGGCGGCGTTGGTGCTTGTGTACTCGGCGGGCTGCTTCACGCTTTATCCTCACATCCGCCGGCGCTTCAGCAGGATTCGATTATGGGTTGAGTTCGCCGCCGTAACGGCGCTGTCGGGATTGTTGCTGAAGGGCATCGGACACCACGCCGCCGGCTGGCAATGGGAAGGCCTGATGCTCGGATTTCAGATGACGTTGCGCGCGATGCTTGTGATCGTGGCATTCAGCGCGATCGGCCACGAGTTGCGTAATCCCGTCATACTCGCGTGGATGCTGCAACGCGGTCTCGGCAACCTCACGGCGGCGCTGGAAGTTGCATTCCAAACGCTTCCGACGATGATCACGGCGTTGGGCGAAGAAAAAAATTTCTTCCGCCATCCGACCCAATCTCTTGCGCGCATGCTTGCTACGGCTGCCGGACTTCTTCCGGAAATCCAACGCCATGGTTCTTCCTCGCGCGTCATCGTAGTCGTCGGCGAGCAGGGATCGGGGAAGACGACGTTCGTGATGCGTCTTGCCGACGCGCTGCACCGGCACAACATTTCCGTCGGCGGCATTGCCGCGCCGGGAACGTGGAAAGATGGAATGCGCACACGATTCGATGTTGTCGATCTTGCGACGAGAGAACAAAAACAGCTCTGCGCGCTCGAAGGAATTCACGGAAGCGAACGGATCGGCCCGTTCATCTTTTCCGACGAAGGATTGCAATTGGGCAAACGCGCTTTGTCTGATGACGCCTTGCGGAATTGTCGTGTCGTCATTGTGGATGAAGTAGGGCCGCTCGAACTTGCCGGCCACGGATGGGCTTCGGTGCTGGATCGTGTCGTCAAACGCAACGAGTCCATTCTTCTCATCACCGTGCGGCCCAGCGTGGTGGAAAGCGTTCGAGAACGATGGAATCTGAACAGCGTTGACGTGTGGAAAGTAGACGACACAAAACTCGACGATGCAATACAGGAGGTGATGCGGCGGATGTAATGGCGGGGGATGATTACTGCTTGATCTTTTCCAGCATCTCTTCCAAAAAGTTTCTCACCTCAACGATCTCCGTCCGGATCTCTTCGTCTTGAATTTTTTTCTTGGGAGGAACGGAAATCAATTCGAGTTGTTCGCCGGTGTCGCTTTCGGGTTGGTAGGTTTCGAGAATTTTCTTTGCGCCTTCGATCGTGTACTTCTCATCGCGCAGCAAGCGCTTGATGTGTATGATGAGTTTGATATCCTTGTTGGTGTAAATGCGGTTGCCGGCGCGGTTCTTCGCGGGCGTTAACTCGTCGAACTCGGTTTCCCAGTACCGCAGCACATACTGCTCCAAGCCCGTAATCTTGCTGACTTCGCTGATCGAGTAGTAGAGCTTCTTGATGCCGGTGGGTTTCATTCGATCCTCATGTCTGACGGACGTTAAATTAGCGAAATGACCGTGGAGTTGCAAGGACACAACGCATCTCGGCATCAACTCGTAGAAAATCGAACGAAGCATAATCTGTGATCGCGCAAGCTTGCTTCTCGTTCATTTTTTTTGCAGAAACACCTATTGCTAAAGAGGAGATACGCTTGGCTCATCGCATGTTTCTTGCATTTCTTGCGCTTATCGGAGCGACGGCCATCGCGGCTGTGCTCGTTACCGGCGGCAAGTACTACGTTACGCCGATTCCAGAGCGCGCGTTTCTTTCCGAGCACAAAATGATGAAACCATCTGGAACGTACGGCCACGGGCTGGGCATCGTCGGCAGCGCGATGGTTATCCTTGGGATCGCAATGTATTCCAGCCGCAAACGCATCAAGGCGCTGTGGAATCTCGGCAAGCTGTCTTCGTGGCTTGAAGTGCACATGTTTCTCTGCTTGCTCGGTCCGACTCTGGTAGTGTTCCACACAACGTTCAAAGCGGGAGGCATCGCTGCCATCAGTCTGTGGACGATGCTTTCGGTGATGGCGAGCGGCATCATCGGGCGCTACTTATATGTGTTGATCCCGCGCAACGTAAAGGGCAATGAGTTGACGGCGCAGCAGATCAACGAAGAGTTCGACCGCCAGCGCGCAGCGCTGCTTGAAACAGAAGTGGGGCAGCAATTGCTGAAGCACATCGATGCCCAGTTTGCGCGCATCAAGCGGCCGGAAAATTTTCGCGCAACGGTACGTTCCTATCGTGCGATGGGCGCGTTGAAAACGAATACACGGCGGGAAGTGCACGCGATGATCAAGAAGCGGCACGTTGCCGCGAAGACCGGCCATTACATCGAGCGCATCATCACCTCGCGCGTGACGTTGATTCAGCGGTCGCTGGTATTGTTGCAAGTGGAGAAGTTGTTTTTCTATTGGCACGCCATTCATCTTCCGTTCACGGCAATCATGTTCGTTACGTTAGCGGCGCACATCGGCGTTGCGTTATGGCTTGGCTATCGGTGGATCCTCTGAGTCGATTCGTGCGCTCAGCGATGATCATAGGATGTTGGTTGGCGGGCATCGCTCCCGCGCTTGCGCAGATTTCTCCCGGCGACCTCTCGCGTTATCACGTATCGTTGGAAGGAATGAGCAACTGTGTTCAATGCCACGAAGAGCGCATGGAGATTTCGGGCAACAAATGCCTTTCGTGCCATACGGAAATCCAATCCGTTCGGAATGCCCGGCGCGGATTGCATTTCAAAAGCGCGGGAGAAGCGTGCACCTCGTGCCACAAAGAACATCTCGGGCGCAACGCGCGCATCACGCAATTCGACGAGTCGTCGTTCGACCATCATCGCGCCGACTTTGCGCTGGCCGGCAAACACGCTGAAGTCAAATGCGTGCAATGCCATGCGCTCAAAAACATCAAAGACCCGAATATCATTGCGCTGGCAGCAAAGCGTCCTTCGACGCATCTTGGGCTTGACCGCTCGTGTCTTTCGTGCCACAGCGACTGGCACCACGGCACGCTTCCACGGTGCGAGCAATGCCATTCTGCCGAAAGCTGGACAACGTTGACAGGGTTCTCGCACGCATCGACAAAATTTCCGTTGGATGGAAAACACTCTTCGGTTGTTTGCGAGCGTTGCCACGAGGAACTGAAACAAAAAGCGCCCGGGAAGCCACCAGCCCGCCTTCGGCCTGGGGGGATTGTGTTCAACGGAAAATCATTTGCCGATTGCGTTCCGTGCCACACCTCGCCGCACACGAATCGGTTGGCGAAAACTGCGTGCGCGTTGTGCCACACAGCTGACGGCTGGACTATCCGGACGAAGTTTGACCACGCGCGCACCGTGTTTCCGCTGACGGGAAAGCATGTTCAAGTTGTGTGTGAAAAATGCCACGCCGGGTTCACGGCACGCGTTGCAGGCGTTACGGTGCAATTCGAGACCAAATCATTTTCCGATTGTTCGCCGTGCCATCGCTCGCCGCACGCGCCGACATTCTCAAAACAATTTTGTTCAACCTGCCACGCAGCTTCGGATTGGAAAAAAACTTTGTCCAACAAGTTCGACCACGCGATGACTTTGTTTCCACTGCGCGATCGACACACCGCGGTCAAGTGTGAACAATGCCATCAAGTCAATAAAAAGCGAGTGATGAAGCCGTCGGCCGATTGCATTGCTTGCCATCCGGACGTCCATCGCGGAGCGTTTGTCGAGCGGTACGGCAGCGCGTGCACCCGATGCCACACCGAGCGAGGGTTTGTTCCATCGACCTATACTGCGGCATCGCACAACAAAAGTAAGTTCCATCTGCGCGGTGCTCACGGCGCAACGCCGTGCCGCGTCTGCCATCAGCGAGGAAAAGAATTGGTGTTTCGGTTTGCGGACCATACGTGCAGTTCGTGTCATGCCGACCGGCATCAGCGTCGATTCGACAAATACATGGCGGGCAAGAATTGCGATGCGTGTCATTCCGTTGAGTCGTGGGAAGTTCGTTCCTTTGACCATGGAGCGACAGGATTTGCGCTTCAAGGAAAGCACGCCAATGCCGCGTGCAATTCGTGTCATCAAAAAACCGCGCAAGGCGAAACAGTTCTTCTGACGACAAAGGGCAGCGCGTGCGCTTCCTGCCACGCGGATGCTCACGCAGGGCAATTCGCGGTCAATGGCGCTACAGAATGTGCGCGTTGCCACTTGCCGCGAAGCTGGAATCAATTATTTTTCAAACACGATGTGCAAAGCTCGTTTCCGTTGACCGGCGCTCATCGCACGGTCGATTGCCGCGGCTGTCACCATCCGGAGGAACAGCAGGGGAAACGATTCATTCGCTACAAACCTCTGTCGGCTCGTTGTGAAGCGTGCCATCAGGGAGGAACAAAACAATGAACAGACGGTTGGTCGTTTTCATGGGTGCTTTCGGGATTGCGCAGGCGTTCGCGCAGACATCGCCGCACGGCGCCATTCGCATGGCGTGCGAGGCGTGTCATACGACCGAATCGTGGCGCATGCGCCCTGACGCCAGCTTCAGCCACGCCTCAACCGGCTTCGACCTTCAAGGTGCGCACAAGGCAGTCGAATGCGCGCGATGCCATCAAGGAGTGCGCTTCGCGGGAACATTGAAGACGTGCCAATCCTGCCATACCGATGTTCACAAAGGAGAACTCGGATCGAACTGTGCACGATGCCATTCGTTTCAGGCGTGGCGCATTACCGATATGACCCAGCGTCATCAACAAACAAGGTTTCCGCTTCTGGCCAAACATGCGAGTGCGGATTGCGCGCAGTGCCATACGAAGAGTGCCGGAACACAGTATGCAGGAACTCCAACCACGTGCATCGGCTGTCATCGAATGGATTATGAGCAAACAAAAAATCCTGCCCACCGGAGCGCCGGATTCTCGACGGTATGCGACCAGTGCCATCGGGTCAATGCGGCAGTGTGGGGAACGGGATTCGACCACACGCTGACGGCGTTTCCATTGGCAGGGGCACACAAGGCGACGCAATGTTCGCAGTGCCACAAGAACGCGGTATTCAAATCGACGCCCGCCGAATGCGTATCGTGTCATCTTACGGAATATCAACAGAGTTCGAATCCCAACCACACGGCGGCAAAATTTTCTCAAGCGTGTGCCACTTGCCATACGCCGGTTGCGTGGACGGGGGGAAAGTTTGACCACAACCAAACGACATTTCTGTTGACGGGTGCGCATGTTCTTCAGGGATGCAAAGGCTGCCACGGCGATAACGTCTTCGCAGGGAAATCCATGGAGTGTTATTCGTGCCACCAGTCGAATTTTTCTGCCGTTGCCAATCCTAATCACGCGGCGGGAAATTTTTCCCATCTCTGCCAGTCGTGCCATACGACGACGGTCTGGAAGCCGTCGACGTTTTCTCATAGTTCAACGGCATTTCCCTTGATGGGGGCGCATACGGCGGTGGCGTGCAATCAATGCCACGCGAGCAATCAGTATGCCGGCTTGAGCAAGAACTGCGTCGATTGCCATCGGACGGATTATACAGGCACGACCAATCCAAACCACGCCGTCGGAGGATTTCCAACACTCTGCGAGCAATGTCATTCCACCACAGCGTGGAAACCGGCGACGTTCGATCATAACTCGACAAAATTCCAACTTACCGGTGCACACACTTCGCAATCTTGCGCGGCGTGCCACACGAACAGCAACTATGCGTTAGTGTATCAGAACTGCGCGCAATGTCATTTGAGCAACTTTCAGAATACGGTCAACCCGAAACACACGGCTTCGTCGGCATTCACGCAGCAGTGCGAATCGTGCCATTCGACGGCCGGTTGGTCGCCGGCTTCATTCACCGCGCACAGCCAGACGAATTTTGCTCTCACCGGAGCGCATACGTCGGTTTCCTGCATCACCTGCCACACAAACAACAATTACCAACTCTCCTACACCGACTGTTAT
>JACRFF010000223.1 GCA_016218005.1 Ignavibacteriales bacterium | reverse complement strand
TTCGGTCCGGACTACGTGAAACTCGCCGAAGCATACGGCATTCCCGGATTCCGCGCGACGCTGGCGGATGATGTGGAGAGCGTCGTAAAGAAGATGCTGGAGACGGACGGACCGGTGATCGTCGAATTCAAAGTAGTGAAAGAGGATAACGTCTATCCAATGATCCCGGCAGGTCAAACGTACCACGAGATCATCGATGTTCCGAATGAGTCATCATCGACGGTCGAAGGTGAAAAAGAACAGGACCTTGAACAGATCACCGTTTCCAAAGGATAATTTATGAGCACAACCATTGAAGTATCAGCCGATCAGTCGGCACGCAAACATACGATCTCCGTTCTTCTGGAGAACAAATTCGGCGCATTGAACCGTGTTGCCGGGATGTTCTCCGCGAAAGGATACAATCTTGAGAGCATCACCGTCGGTCCGACGGAGGATGCGACCGTTTCGCGG
Organism: Ignavibacteriales bacterium; assembly: GCA_016218005.1. Classification (GTDB taxonomy): domain Bacteria; phylum Bacteroidota; class Ignavibacteria; order UBA10030; family UBA10030; genus JACRFF01. The sequence continues at coordinate 901 of JACRFF010000223.1, read as the reverse complement.
ATGACGCTGGTGACGAAAGGGGATGATGCGATCATCGAGCAGATCATCAAACAGCTGAATAAACTCATCGATACACTGAAAGTGGTCGATCTGACGTATGACAGCTTTATGGAGCGCGAATTGGCGCTCATCAAGATCGGTACGACCGCTGAGAACCGTCCTGAAATAATGCAGATCGTGGAGATCTTCCAGGGAAAGATCATCGATATCAGTCACAAAACGCTGACCGTCGAAGCGACCGGCAGCGGTCAAAAGGTGGATGCTATCATAAAGATGCTGAAACCGTTCCACATCAAAGAGATCGCGCGCACAGGGCGTGTCGCGCTCAAACGAGAATTTGTGGGAGAAGTCTAGTATGAAAGAACCCTTCCAGAATCAGGAGAATTTTCCTCTGTACGATCCCCGCAATGAGCACGATGCGTGCGGGATCGGCTTCATTGTGAACATCAAAGGGGAACGTTCCCACGATGTGATCAGCAAAGGGGTGGAGATCCTCATCAATCTGACGCACCGCGGTGCGTGCGGATGTGATCCGGAAACAGGGGACGGAGCAGGGATCACGATCCAAATACCGCACAAATTCTTCGTGAAGGAATGTACAAGTATCGGTATCTCGCTGCCGGATGAAGGGGAATACGGCGTCGGGATGGTCTTTCTGCCGGTGAATCAATCATCGCGGTTGGTGTGCGAAGGGATCTTGGAGAGGATCGTCCGCGAAGAAGGATTGAGTATGCTGGGGTGGAGAGATACTCCTGTTGGTGCCGATGCCATCGGACGCATCGCGCGCGCATCGCAGCCGTATATAGAACAGATCTTCATCCGCCGAGCAGAGGGGATGACGAGGGAAGAGTTCGATCGAAAATTATACATTGTTCGGAAACGCGCCGAAGCGGAATTATAT
>JACRFF010000225.1 GCA_016218005.1 Ignavibacteriales bacterium | reverse complement strand
TCCCGCTGCGCTTTTGCTGTAGGATGACCCACATGATCGAATCAATATCGCAGCCCGACACACTTCCTGTGTCGAGTTGTTTGTTTCTTTTGAAGGTCGTCAGATGATTCGCGAGCGCATCCGCTCTGAACTTTCCGGCCCATCGCTTCCGCTTATCGCCTTTGCCGTCGCGCTCAATCTTGCGGTCGGACAGATTGCCGTTGCGCTGAAGATTCCATTTTATCTCGATTCGCTCGGCACAATTCTTACTGCCATACTCATCGGACCGTGGGCAGGCATGCTGACCGGCTGCACGGCAAACATTCTTGCCGCTGCCATTGGAAACCCATCGCTGATGTTTTTTGTTCCCGTCACGCTCGTCATTGGCAGTTTCACCGCCTTCGTTGCACGGCGCGGAGGTTTTCGCGCGTGGTGGTCTTCGGGACTTGCAGGAATAGTGCAGGGTGTTCTCGCAGCCACCGTTTCTGCTCCCATCTCCGCTTTCGTTTTCGGGGGAACAATGTTAGCCGGTACCGATGCGCTTGTCGTCTTCTACCGCGCAATGGGACATTCTTTGCTTCAAAGCGTATGGTATCAAGGGCTATCTTCCGACCCGATCGACAAGCTTGTTTCGTATCTCGTCATCTACGCTACAATTCACCGCTTGCCGGCGCGGATTGCGTCCAGATTTCCTGGGATGAATTGGCTCGTGCCTCAAGATCGGAACATTCCTCATGCTTGACCCTCGGTCAAAGGCTTCTATCGCCGCATTCTTTTTCGCCCTTGCCGTTTATCCATATTGGGAACTGCACGGGATTGCCGTTGTTGTCATGCTTGGCTTGCTAACCTTTTCGCCATGGTTCCGACCGCATTCGACGAAGGCAAGACAATTTTTCCGACGCTTTATTCAGTATGCCATGGTGCTCATCTTCCTTGTCGTTACTCTCAACGGCCTCCTTACAGATGAGGGACATCGCCATCAGATCCTTGGTCTCGCGCTGAGCAGAGAGGGAATGCTGTTCGGGCTTTCGACGGCGCTGCGCTTAGTGTTGATGTCGTTATCCGTTCTGCTGTACTTTCTCTCGACGCCGATTCGCGTCTTTGCCGATCATCTGGAACGATCACGATTGCCGCAAGCGCTCGTCAGCATAGTCCTGATGGCATTCGCGTTTCTTGAAGCCATCCCTGAACGCATCGAACAGATTATTGTCGCGCAAGAGTCTCGCGGCGCCGCCGTACGCGACAACATTTTCCGGCGTGTCTTTGCCCTTCCAAGCATTGTCGGACCATTGGTATTGGCTTCCCTCGTTGAAAGCATTGAGCGCGGAACCGCTCTCCAACTTCGGGGCTACCACTATCGATTGCATTCAGGGATTCAGGCCCAGACAATGCGGCTTCGACAACCCACTGTATCGATGCTCTTCAGGCTTTTCGTCATCATCATTCTTG
>JACRFF010000026.1 GCA_016218005.1 Ignavibacteriales bacterium | reverse complement strand
GAAAACGGAAGATGGAAGCGTGTGGTAAGAGCCTTCTTGTTGTCAATTTTGGCTTCAATGGATTTCACGTCGAACTTACGGTAGATAAAGTTATCGCAGAGGGGATTCCAGATTTGATAATCGATACCATTAAGAATGCCCCGGAAATCTTTTCGCCGTGCCGAAAGCAACCCATTGAGGCCTGCCCCGAGTTCGGACGAGGAACAAATCTCCTCAGAATACTTTTGGCTGACCGTTGTGATGGTATCGGCGTAGAACAGACCCGCTTTGAGGAAGTTGAATTTCCCGTATGCCTCTACGCCATCTGTCCGGAATGAATCCTTGGGCAGGCCAGATTTGCCAAACGTTTCGGCCGAGAAAGCTCCCTGATATGCCATATTGTGGATCGTAAAGACAGTCTTCGTCGATTTGAAGAATGGGTCTGATGAAAAAAGGTTCTTCAAGTAGGCCGGAATAAGTCCCGTTTGCCAATCGTTGCAGTGAATGATATCTGGCTGCCATCCTAAGCGTTTTAGCGTTTCGAGCACGCCGCGGTCGAACAAAATGAAGCGCTCGTCGTTATCCTTATAGTCTTTTTTGGTTGCAGGGTTTTGGTATACGCCGTCGCGCCCAAAATAGGTATGATTGTCAAGAAAATAGACCTGCACCTTTTCCTTAAGATTGCTGATGAACGACGATTTGACGTTTCCAAGCTCAGAATTGTTGCCAACGGAGATGGGAATTTCTTTGAGCCGGATAATATCGTGCAGTTTGAACTTCCGCTCACTAATGAACCTATATCTCGGCATCATAATGCGGATTTCGTGGCCCAACTCTTTTATAGCCTTGGGAAGCGCACTCGATACATCTGCCAACCCACCGGTTTTGGCAAATGGGTCGACTTCGCTGGAAACAAAGAGGATATTCAATGGTCGGGACATTCTGGTTTTAGTAGAAAAACAAAATCAGATAAGCAAAGATATTCAAAAATCATCTGAACTGCAATTGAAATTAAGATTCGCACAATCTGAACCGCATCACATGTACAAACTTGACTCTCGAAAGGGTAATCGTTAAGTTTACATCAGAACGAAAGGAGTATCGAAGGCTATCGATTGTTGATAAAGGTTTGTTCCTGATGAAACACGCAGTTTCGGAATCAGGATGAAGTTCAATCAAGCCTTTGTCGCGTCGGCAGAATTCGATACCTCTTCAGCCGAATGAGACGGGCTAGCTCATTCGGCTTTTTTTTTGCTATCAATGCGAACCATTGCCACATATTCGCTCATCTTGTTCTTCATTCCCATGCCGGCGTCAAGCCAGTGGAATTCAGACATACATGTTGTCGATGAAACTGGCACGTCCATCATCATAGAGTACACACCCAAATTCCAAGTTGTAAAGATGGACGCGGAGATGAATTCTATCCGCGGTGCATTGTTTGGATGGGAGAATTCCGATCGGGCAGGTTATCTGATTCCGGTTGAACGAATCCCGCTCCTCCTGCCAAGCGGTCGCTATTCTCTTCAGATACTCGAAGGGGAATCGAAAGTTTTCGATTCAATCGTGCCCGATCGACCCTCGGCTGATCTTGCGAGATTGCGTGCATATGACGCCAGTTCAGGAGCTGATGATCAAATCGTTCAGGTAACAAGCCTTGTCCCGCGCGGAAAGGCCTATGCGGCTATTCTTACATTCAGGCCTATCCAATATCAGGTGCAGAGCAATTCGGCCAAAGCATACCGCCGCATTCGCCTCCAGATCACTCACGATGCAGTTTTGCAGGGGGGTGATCGGGTCTCCACGCTGTTGCGCGGCGAACGTGAACGAACCTCGGCCACGACTCCTCAATTGTTGCGAAAAGCAAGCTCGGATTCTCCTTTAGCAACCGGGGTATGGTATCGGTTTGAAGTAGTAGAAACGGGGGTCTATGCTCTCGACGCCAAGTTTTTTCTGGGGCTAGGAATTTCACTCAGTTCCATTGGCAACATCAATTCCATCCGTTTGTTTGGTAACGGCGGCGAAGCATTGCCGGAAGACCTCAATGCGTATCGTCCGAACGGACTCACCGAAATCCCACGGCACACCCTCGACGCTAACGGCAATGGGCAATTCGATGACGGCGACTTTGTTCTCTTCTACGGTAAAGGGGCAAGAGGATGGCGGTATGACGCCAATGCAAAATCGTTTCGTCATTATCTTCACCCCTACACGGAAAAGAACTACTACTTCCTGAGCTTTGGAGGAGCTACCAACGGCAGGAGAATGGATAGCATTGCGTCGCTCAACTCAACTTCGGCATACACACCGAGCGATTTTCAAGAAAAATTATTTTTTGAGCAGGAACAATACAACCTCATCGATTCGGGTCGGCGGTGGGTCGGAACGTCCTTCGATATCACCGACAACACGAAAACATATACGAATATGCTTGATGGATTGGTGGCCGGGAAGTCTCTGCTGTATCGGTTTTGGTTTCTGACTCGATCTGCTTCGGTTGATTCGTTCCGCGTTACCGACAATGACCAATTGGTAGGAAACGCAATTCCCACGTACACCGTTGATGTGAGCGGCGCGGATAATTTTTTCGATTATGCCTATGAAACCGGCGAAGTCAGCGTACGTTCGACGCCGGCGCTATCGGGAAATCGAAGCGTGTTGAAATTCCGGTTTGTTACCGCCACAACAGAAAGTATCGGCTGGCTGGATTATTTTGAAATTCACTACCGGCGCGAATTTTCTGCGGTGGGTGATCAATTGCTCTTTAGTTCACCCGATACCTCGGCAATCGTCGAATATACGGTTGGAAATCTCCCAAGCGATCAAGTCTATGTGTTCGATGTGACCAAACACGACTCGGTGAAACTTGTGACCCAGGTGCGCACGCCCATGAGCAACGGTTCGACAAGAATATTTCAGGCGAGTGCGACACAAGGCAGTGTACGGCAGTATGCGGCAGTGGGTACAAAGGCGTTGAAGTCTCCCAGCGGCGCTGCGAAAGTAAGCAATTCCAATCTTCACGGAACGAGTCAGGTCGCAGATTTCATTATCATATCGCCAAAGGAATTTCTTTCTGATGCGAACCGATTGAAGGCACACCGCGAAAGCCGAGATTCCTTGAAGACGGTCGTTGTTGACGTCGAGAATATCTATAACGAGTTTTCGAGCGGCCAGCAAGACCCCATGGCGCTCCGAGATTTTTTGCGGTTTGCTCAGCAGAATTGGTCTCAACGCCGGCAGTACGTCTTGCTGTTTGGCAACGGCCATTTCGACTACAAAAATATCGTCTCGTCGGCAAGGAATTATGTCCCTTCCTATCAATCGGTGGAATCTAATTTCCAATATGACTCGTACACGAGCGACGACCATTTTGTTTTCTTGAATCCGAACGACCAAACGCACGTTTCCATGGCGCTTGGCCGGTTGCCGGCTCGCTCGGCACAAGAAGCTAAGACGGTGGTCGACAAGATCATTGCGTACGAAACGAGTTCCGTGTTGGATTCGTGGCGCAACGTGGTTACGTTCGTTGCCGACGATGACTATGCGACGCTTTCCGTTCCGGACGGATCGGAACGACAGCATACATTTCAAACGGAAGACTTGGCTGAAAACCATACGCCGCCCATCATCAATCGCAATAAAATTTACACGGCTGAATATCCCACCATCAACGCTGCAACGGGTCGGCGCAAACCCAGCGCCAATGAAGCAATCATCCAAGCCATCAATCGTGGGTCGGTCATTATCAATTACATCGGGCACGGCAATACGCGGCTGTGGGCGCACGAGGCGATCTTCACGAAGGAAGAGAGTCTGCCTCAACTGAAGAACGCCGACCGTCTTACTTTTTGCGTCGGTGCAACTTGTAATTTTGGCCAATACGATAATCCGAATGATCAAAGCGCAGGCGAGATTTTGATTGCCAAGGAAAACGGCGGTATCGGTGAAGTGACTGCATCGCGGACGGTCGTCTCAACGCTCAACGCCATTCTCAATAACGAATTCTACGACAATCTTTTTCGTAATTATCCCCAGCAACCTGTTGCGCGTCTCGGCGATGCAATGTACCTCGCCAAGCAGCGCTACAATAGTCTGAACGACATTAAGTACCATTTGCTCGCCGATCCGACGCTGCGGCTGAGTTTTCCGGCAGGCGTCGCGAAAATTGATTCACTCAATGGTTCTTCAACAGCACAAGCGGCCATCCTGAAATCCTTGGGACGGGGGAAGGCGAAAGGCACTGTGCGCCGCCAGGATGGTTCGGTCTGGGCGAATTTCAACGGCACCGGTACACTGGAACTTATGGATGCGTACCGCATGGTTGCCATTCCGGGTTGGGGATTCAGTTATGTCGCGAACGGCAGTTTGCTGTATCGGGGGCAGGTGTCCGTAGGCAGCGGAGTGTTCAGCGCGAGCTTTCCGATTCCTAAAGATGTGAGTTTTGGAAACCGCTCCCGCTTGTCATTCTATGCCGCCGATGCCTCCAGCCGCATCGACGTTCTCGGCACGACCGATAGTGTTTTGATCCGAGGTACAGATTCTCTTGCCGCCGTCGATACGACAGGTCCTAAGCTTCAACTCTATCTCAACGACCGCGGCTTCAAATGGGGAGACGTAATACCGAAGGATGCAACGTTGTTAGTCGATCTGGCTGATGAGAACGGCATCAACACGTCTTCGGTGGGAATTGGCCACAAGTTGGAAGCAACACTCACCAGCACAGGCAAGAGTTTCGACTTGACGGATTACTATAGAAGCAATCTCGACACATACCAGCAAGGTTCGGTTTCCTACCCGATGTCGAATTTGCCCGAAGGGCGAAATACCGTTCGCGTGAAAGCGTGGGATACGAGAAACAATTCTGCGTCAGAAGAACTGTTCTTTGTCGTTCGCACCGATGGGGACGACACACCGCTCAACGTGATGAACTTTCCGAATCCCTTTTCTCGTCAAACGCACATAACGTTTCAACGCACGAGCACAGCGCCCATCGATGTTGAACTAAAAATCTACACCGTCGCGGGCCGCCTTATCTACAAGCAAACGTTTGCGTCGGTCAGCGACCGCTTCGTCCAAATTCCGTGGGAGGGACGAGATCGCGACGGCAGCGAGGTGGCGAACGGAGTCTATTTCTACCGAATTACCACGCACTCGGCCGACCAACTGATAACGAAAGAAGCAACGGGTAAGTTAGCAGTGGTGAGATAGCAGTTGCGACAAAAATTGAAACTCTTGACAAAATGAACTAACATTATCAAAGTAGATTTGCATTGAAGGAGCGTTCGTATGAAGAAGATGTTTGCTGTTTGGAGTGCCGTTGCGGTTCTTGGCGTTGTTGAGCATGCCTTGTCGCAAGTAACGACAACGGCAGTCCCCTTTTTGTTGATTGCACCCAACTCCCGCGCAAGTGCCCTTGGCGAATCGGGCGTTGCGCTTGCGGATGACGCGTGGGCCATCTATTGGAATCCCGCCGGCTATGCATTCCAACGAGGGTCGGAACTAAGCCTAACGCACGCGAACTGGCTGCCTGCGTTCAATTTTCCCGACCTCTGGATTGCGCACATAGTGTACAAGCAGCCGGTGGAAGAACTTGACGGCGTGATGGCTGTGAGCGCAACGTATCTGAACCTTGGCGAATTCGACCGAACACTTGACAGCCCGCAGTCTCTGGGGAAATTCAAAGCCTACGAATACGCATTGGCTGTTGGATACTCCACGAAAGTTTCGGAAAACCTCGGCCTTGGCGTCAATGTGCGGCTGATTCACAGCGACCTGGCGCCGTTCGGAGCGGCGCAGGAACAAGGGCGCGGCGTTGCCACAGGATTCAGTTTTGATGTTGGGATGCTCTACAAGCCGCGCAATGCGTTCATCCCTTTTACTGATGTCGAACTTGGTTCGCGCTTGAGCTTGGGCTTCAACCTTTCCAATGTCGGTCCCAAGCTTGCTTACATCGACAAAGCCCAAGCCGATCCACTGCCGATGAATCTTCGGCTTGGTTTTGCCTACCAATTTCTGGAAAGCGAATTCAACAATATGACGTTCAATCTGGATGTCAGCCGACTGTTGGTGAAGAAGGATACCGCTGGCGGCTCGGATGAATTCTACAAAGCGTTCTTCAGCACGTGGACGGGCAGTTCGTTCAGTGAGCAGATGCGGCAATTCGTTACGGGGATGGGATTAGAGTATTGGTATGGTTCGCCGAGGCTGATCGCCATGCGGGCAGGATTTTTCTACGAAGATCCTCGGACAGGCAACCGGAAGTTCATGACCTTTGGCGCTGGGATTCGGTTTGACATTTATGGATTCGATTTCAGTTACATCAACGCCTTCGAGGAGCAGCATCCATTGGGAAACACACTTCGGTTCTCGCTCTCGATCAATTGGGGAGGAGACAATCCCTGACCGCGTTCTTCGTCCCTGCAATTCTTGACCTGCCCGTGGAGTGCTGTTCATGATGATACGCTTCGGCATACTGTTGATTCTTTTGAGCGCAACCGTGGAAGCATCCGCCGGAAGCGGAACGCGCAAGATCGTACCGATGCGCTCGCATCAATCGGCTCTGAGCAACAATGCAAGCGCCATTGCCGCCGTTTCTGACACACTGCGCTTGCTCGCTATCATGGTTGACTTTGTTGCAGACAATGAGTCTCGCACCTCCGACAGCGGCAAGTTTCTTCTTCGACCGCTTTCCGGTAATCTGGATCCGCCGCCGCACGATGCCATTTATTTCCAGAAGAAGTTCGAGTTCGTTCGCAACTATTTCCGAAAAGTTTCCAACGGGAAACTCATCGTCTCGGGCACCGTGTTGAACCGCGTTGTTTCGCTCCCCAAATCAATGTCGGATTATTCGCCGCCATCGACGAGCACGACGTTTACCGAGGTTGCCCAGCTTGCCATCGATAGCTGGAGGATGGCCGATTCACTATTT